>JANPFC010000086.1:0-2300 GCA_031423235.1 Chlamydiota bacterium
GCCTTCAGCTCCGTGATCTGCCTCTCGGTGAATCCCGCGGGCGTCGGCACTTCCTCGGCACCGGCCGCCTTCAGCTGGCGGATGAGCTGGGCGAGGACTAGCAGCCGCAATTGTTGGTCTTGAACGATCATCGTATCTCCCTCCCCGGGGGTGCGCTCCTGCGCGTTCTCCTGCACATGGCGAAAAAATGCCGCTTGCAACGTTTCAAGTCAACGGGGAATTCCCTTTTTTTGTCGGCTCGGGATTTGCGCCCCGAACGGGCACTGAAGTTGCAGTAGGAATTCCTGCAGCGTGGGCACACCTGCTCCCAACCCGCACTCTCAATGGGCGGACATTCATTCCTACTCACCTCACCCCGGACCTGGCCACAAGCTATACAATCGCAGCCTTTTTTGAGCTCTAAATTCCATCATGTCCCAATATGAGGCGCGGGCCGCGATGGGTGCCGACCTAGTTGCGCTCCAGCGATTCCCGGCCTAAATAGGAATGCTGTATTGATAGGGTTCTGCGGGCGGCTAAAAAATATCTTTTCGTAATCTTTTGACTCTCATATGCTGTTGTTTTGATGGAGACGCAGCATGAAGACAGGGAAGTCATTAAGCGGCGAGTCGCTCTTGCGACTTATTTATGGATTGTTCAAGAAGGTGCCTGACCATCGTGATCCAGGGCGAATCACCTTTCCCCTAGAAGATATTCTTATGTCGGGTTTTGCGATTTTTTCGCTGAAATTCCCATCTCTTTTGAAGTTTGAAGAAGAGATTCGAAATAAAAAGAAAGGCCGCTCCAATCTGCAGACGATTTACAACGTCAAGGATGTGCCGAGCGATACTCGAATGCGCGAGGTGCTGGACGAGGTTTCCCCAATGACTCTACGCAAACCATTTACGGATTTGTTTGCCTTGGCGCAGCGATTTAAAGTGCTGGAAGGTTTTGAATTTTTTAATGGCGAATATCTTTTGTCGGTAGATGGCTCTGGCTATTTTGTATCTGACACCATTCACTGTGAGCTTTGTCACCGAACAGTGAACAAAAGAGATAACAGCGTCAGGTACCATCACGAAATGCTAGTGGGATCTATCGTTCACCCTAATAATCGGTGCGTATTGCCACTTGCACCTGAGCCACTTCAGAAAAGAGATTCCAAGAGCATCAAGAGCGACTCGGAGTCGTCAGGAATGAAACGCTTTTTAAGTGATTTTCGCAGAGAGCATCCGAAGTTAAAGGTGATAGTGGTTGCGGACGCTCTCCACGCTACGGGACCTCTGATCAAATTGCTCAAAGAATATAAGATGAGTTTTATTTTATCTACGCAGCCTGGCTCGCATGAATCACTGTTTAAGGCACTCGCAAGCTGGGAGAAGCAAGGAAAGGTTGAGCACTTTAGCCGTCGTGAGATTTTAGGAATTAAGATCAAAAAGACGAGGACTCAAACCTTTCGTTTTGCGAATAAAATATTAATGAACCACACACATTTGGATTTGAGCGTCAATGTTCTGGACTTCGAGGAGGTTACGGAATGGACGACGGCAAAAGGTCAGCTTAAAAGAGAGGTTACTAAATTTACTTGGGTTACGGACAAAACCATTACTAAAAACAATGCAGCTAAAATCATGCAAGGAGGCCGGGCGCGCTGGAAAATCGAGAATGAAACGTTTAACAGTTTAAAAAATCAGGGCTACGAGTTCGAGCACAATTTTGGCCATGGTTACAAGAATCTTTCAGTAAACATGGCTTATTTAATGATGCTTGCATTTTTATTCGATCAACTCCAAGAGCTCTCGTGTCGTCATTTTCAAAAGGCACTTGAGGAAAGATTTGGAAAGCGTATACGGCTATGGGAAAAAATGAAGGCCGCATACGAAATGTTATCTGAAATCCCCGGCTGGACATTTTTTATGCGGTTAATTTACGAACCGGATATCGTCATGAAGGTGTCATTCAACAGTTCGTAAAACATCGGCCGCTTGAACTGCAAAATCGCCCTGATCCATAACGAAGTCTTATCGTGAAAAGTGAAGAAGACGCCACGCCTGACGGCATCGCTGCCGCTAACAGCGGAGCTTTATTTGTGAGTCGGAGATGACCTGTTTGAACACCAAATCTAAGATCATGACCTCACTCAACTATCTTGGCCGGGAATCGCTGGTTGCGCTCCATGGCCCAGGCCGAGGCCTATGCGTTGCAATAGCCTAAAGACAATTGGATAGGGAGCAAATCAATGAAATTCACAAAAACCATTATGTTTTTTCTGGCAGGGGTAGTTGGATTCTCGGCTTTATCCGCAAATGCGGCCTGCCGGG
>JANPFC010000087.1:0-15409 GCA_031423235.1 Chlamydiota bacterium
CTCCATTTTTAATCATGCTTATCATTACATCCTTTATATCATGTTATTTTTGCCATCGCCGCTTCTCTATAGCTCAATCTGCTTAATATAATTGTAGACACTCGCGCGAGATGTGTTCAGTTTTTGGGCGATGAATGGGGCCGCGTTTTTGAAATTGAATATCCCTTTTCGATAAAGCTGCTGCACGAGTTCCTTCTTTTGGTCCCGATTTAAATGACTTAATGAAAGCCGTTTGTCGTCGAGGAACTGCTTGATTACAACCGTCGCTTGTTCCTCAAATTGGGCGCCAAAGATCTCTATAGGATTCGCAGCTTCGGTTTTTGTTTTTAAAAATGCTTCCATGATCCGGAATCCGTCTTGAAATACACTTGTATCGATATTTATACAAATCAAGCCGATCGGATCCCCTTTTTTGTTTCGGATTGTGATCGAGGTGCATTTCAATGGCCGGCCATCCCAATTCTCCTTGTAATATGGGCAAAAATAATCGGGGAAATCTTTGACATTCACTTTCAGCTCTTTGAGAGGCGATGGATCTCCCACCTTTCGCTGAGAAATATTGTGGTAGATAGCAACCACTTTTCCCTGCTGCAGATCGTGAACGGCCGCTTCTACAAACGGGTTAAATAGCTCAACAATCGCCTGGATCATCGGCTCGTACTGCTTCCATTGAGCCACAAACTCTCTATCCATAATACCTCCTTTTGTATACCCAACGTTACTTGGCCGATCGGCCAATTCACGTTGGGTATACCTCCCATACTAAGCAATTATAGACATTCTGTCAAAGTTATACAAATTGACAAAATTGGACGCCATGGATACAATAGCCAGTTAATAAATTGAACAGGAGTCGTTTATGCCCAGATTAACGAGAGTTTCAAGACTTGCCCAAGTTCCTGGAATCGGTGTAGATCGAACAGCCAATGCCGCAGACGCCGCCCACGATCCCACCATCCTCCGTCTTGAAAATTTAGATACAGATATTCCCCCGCCGGCAGTTGCCATCGAAGTGACTCGAAATGGGGTTGGCATGGATAAAAACAACAGCTACCTCCCCTTTCTCGGCCAAGACGATTTGAGAAAAGCAGCAACGGATCGGGTTATGCGAGTGAGCGGCATCGAATATAATTGGCGGAGCGAATGTATTATTTCTGCCGGCGGCATGTCGGGAATTTTGAATTGCATCCTCGCATTAATCGAACCGGGCGATGAGGTGATTGTCACCGATCCCACTTATGCAGGGATCATCAATCGAGTCCGTCTTGCTGGCGGTATCGTTGTATTTGTCCCTCTGATTCCAACAAATGCTGGATGGCGTTTAGACATCGAAGCTCTTGAAAAAGCAGCCACATCGCGTACGAGGATGATCATCATCAGTCCAGGCATGCCAACAGGGCATATTCTCACTCATTCTGAATGGGAGGCAGTCGCCCGTGTAAGCATAAAGACCGACTCTTGGCTGTTGTATGACGCGGCAATGGAACGGATTCTCTATGACGGACGAACTGTGATTCATCCAGCCTCTTTGCCTCATATGAGAGAACGGACGATCACTGTGGGCGCCGCTTCAAAAGAATTGCGAATGATCGGTTGGCGCGTAGGCTGGATCGTTGGTCCAGAAAATATCATGAATAACATTGGACTCGTGAGCATCTCGAATGTGGTTTGCCAAACGGGAATCACCATGGCGGGAGTGGCTGCCGGATTGAACGCACCTAATGACGGGATTAAAGAGGCATTAGATACATGGGAAGAAAGACGCAATACTTTGCTCTATGAACTCAGTGGGCTTCCTGTTATCCCTCCACATGGCGGCTGGTCGATGCTCCTCGATGCAGAGGCCCTTGGAATGAGTTCTTTAGCCCTCACGGAAAAATTGTTCAAAGAAGCCAAAATTGCAACAACGCCAATGGTCGGATGGGGAGAAAATGGAGCTAAATACGTCCGCTTTGTGTTTTCAAATGAACCGAAAGAACGGCTTCATGGGCTTGGAAAAAAAGTTAAAAAGGCGCTAGGAAACGGCACATGACGTACGCATCGACCCCTATCACATCCCAACTTACCATTTAAGCAATGAGGAGCCAAGGGGCTGCGGGCCTCGGATATAGCCTGGCTTGATGTCGGGCATATCGATCAGCGTTGGGAGATACGTGATCTCGCCGAAGGGGCTGTCGATTTTGGCAAGGGGCACTTTAGCGCGGGCTGCAATGTCGGCAAACGGAAGAGTTCCATTGAGCGCGCTGCTATCGAGAAGGCCCAGTTCTTGCGCCCACATGCACATACGGGTGAGGGAAACGCGCACTTGGTAGCTTCCCCCTTCAGTCGCCCTTCGAAGCAGTGCTGCCGCAACGCCTGCAGCGCCAACGTAAGCTGCCAGATAATCGGCAAAGATCACTTGTACAGGCATCATAGGCGCATCTACAGCCCCTTCTGCATCGACGTAGCCGGAAACAGTGACGGCCATCATGTCGAACCCGCGGAAGTTTGCCCACTCCCCTTCAAAATCGAAGCAGCGGAGTTCGTGAGCGATGATCCCCGGTTTACTTGCAGCAAGACTGCGGGGAGAGATCCCTCGCTGGTCTAGATTGAGATAGGAGCAGGTGAAGACGTCGGCTTTTTGGAGCATCTCAAAAAAGCTCCGCTTATCATCTGCATCGTCGAAGTCGCAATAGGCGGAACGCTTACCGATATCGGTTTCCATGCGCCAATTCATGTGGTCTGGGAAGTTTGGTTTGGTGAGGTGCATGACATCTGCGCCAAATTCAGCGAGGGTACGGCCTGTGATCGGTCCGCCTATCACGTGGGTGCAATCGAGGACTCTGATCCCATCGAGCGGTTTTTTAAGCCCTTTTGGGAGGGGGATCGGATCACTTTCGCCGATCTTTTCCACTTCGACAATCGGTTTTGCGGCCAGGCGTCTGCCAACAGGGTGGGCAAGCCACTCGGCTGCGGTCCGGACTACGCCGATCGCGCCAGATTCTTCGCGGATAGCCCGTTCAAGCGCTTCGGCATCCCACTGCATAATCGCAGCTTCGACAGCCCGCTGGGTGGGCGCGCATTTCAGAACTTTGAACATCGCATCCCGAAGGCGCGGATAGTAGAGCTCGATTTTTACAAAACGGCCGTCCCTTGTGGGATAGAACTCGCCGCTCATGGGAGAATCAACACCCGAATTATTTCCGTAGTCGGTGAATGGGAGTTTGCGCCCATTTTGGCGCATGAAAGCGATGCCGTGGTGTTGATGGACTGCGTTATGGACGCTAGTGGATACGTTTTGAGGCTTGCCGCCGCGAAGCTGCCACAGCTCGCTGAGCGCCATCCCAAACGCCGCCTGTGCAGCAGCCATAAGTTCGCCAAACCGGTGGCGCGAGGCCATCACAGGATCCTTACCTTGGATCGTGACTTTGCCCTTGTAATTTGATTCCTTCAGCCCGATGGCCGCTAGAATCATGTTCAGAGCTTGCTGTGTGGTTTTGCTATCGACAGACGCCATGTCTTCAACCCGGTTGTATTCCTCTCCTATAATTCGTCTTTAGAAAGAAAACAAACAAAAAGACAAGGAATTTAGATCAGCGAGCTCTCGTCAATGTGGCCGCCTTTGATCATGGCAGCAAGCTTTCTTAAACTGGGAGTTAGGTCTACTACTTGAAAATTGTCCCTAGGCATTTCTACAGCATTCAGATTGCGCCCCCCGCCCATTCTATGAATTTCTTCTCTTAAATTACTGTGGACAAGATAGGCTGCAAGAACGCTCGCTGCAAGAATAGCAACACCGATTGCATATGCCTTTCCGTGCGCCTTTAAATGCTGATTTACTTTTGAAACACAAGATTGCGCACACCCCGAAACAGACGTAACTAAATTCATAAATATCCATATTAGTTTAAAGCAAATATTATAACAAAACTAATCAATTTATTCACTGATAAAAAAATAACTTACAACTGTTGATTTTAACAAACAAAGAGGGGTATATTCAATTTAAACCAATAAGTTTAGGCGATTAGATGATTATTAAAAAAGAGTTTTACTTCGTTCGGCATGGCCAAACAGACCATAACGCCATAGAGGGAATGAACAAAGGGGATCACCCCGAAAATATCCCATTAAACGAAACGGGGAGAAGCCAAGCCCGGAACATCCAGCCGATCATCTCTTCTTTGCCTGTTCAAACGGTCTGTTCCAGCCCTCTAAAACGGGTGCAGGAGACCAAAGCGATCATTGCTTCAGAGCTTCAAGCTTGCCATCATGACATCGACGACCTCACCGAATGCTCTGCCCTCATCTGGAAAGAAATGAGAAAGCACGGAATGTACTCCCCTTTGCCAAAAGAGGGGGCAGCCAGAAAGTTTATGGATCGAGTTCGAAATGGGGTCAATCTAGCCCTTTCACACCCCTCGCCAACACTGATTGTAGCTCACGGCGGCGTCCATTGGGCCGTTTGCTGCTTAATGGGAATCGAAAAGCATGATTGGGCTATCGACAACTGCATTCCAGTCCATTTTTTCATTGAGCAAAATGGAAAGTGGCGCGCCAGAAAACTCTAGCGTAATTCATAGCCGATATACAAATCTCGGCTAAAACCTTCGTGGATATATACTGCGCTCGGCCTGAAACTTTGATTTTGAGCCGCGCGAAAACTCGCTAGAATCGACGATCGTAAACTGGTCAATATTAGAAATATGAACCAGTTTACGATCGTCGATTATAGCGAGTTTTGGCGCGTTCAAAATTCCAAGTTTCAAACCGAGCGCAGTATATCTCTGGAAGAGCAAGTACTCGAATATGACGGTATCTGAGGCAAAACGCCTTAGAGCTCTGGAAGCAGAAAACTCCCGATTGAAACGGATTGTTGCCGATCAACAGCTCGACATTGTAGCCCTCAAGGACGTGCTCTCAAAAAAGTGGTAACCCCGCAGGCAAAATGAGCATGCTGCCAGGCGATGGTTGAAGCCCATGGCCGCAGTGAAAGGCGGGCCTGTCAGCTTGTGGGGGCAAACCGTGCCAGCATACGCTATGTGAGCCACAAACTCGAAGAAGGGCTTTTGAGGGGGAAGATAACCTCTATTGCACATGAGAAGCGTCGTTATGGATACCGGCGCATCCATGTCCTCCTCAGACGCAAGGGGATACATATCAACCACAAAAAGTTGTTCAGGATTTACAAGCAGCTCGGGCTGAAGGTGCTTAAACGAGGCGGCCGAAAACGGGCTATAGGGACGAGGGTTGTGGTAATGGCGTTAACAAAAGCGAATCAGGAATGGTCGCTGGATTTTGTGCATGACGTGCTAGAGAATGGAAGGAGAATCCGGATGTTGACAGTTGTTGATGATTTTACCAGAGAAAGCATCAAAATTGTGGTGGATACATCCCTAAATGGGCACCGAGTATGCGAAGAATTGGATCAGGTCATAGAGGCGCGAGGAAAACCCGATAGAATCTTGAGCGATAACGGAACGGAATTTACCAGCATGGCACTCTTGAAATGGTGCCAGGATCAAGGGATACGATGGGACTATATCCATCCCGGAAAACCCTACCAGAACGGCTACATCGAAAGCTTCAATGGGAAGCTTAGGGATGAATGCCTGAATGAAAATATCTTCGTGAATCTGCAGGAAGCAAAGAGGATTGTAGAATCATGGAGAGAAGAATACAATGAACGACGCCCACACAGCTCCTTGAAAGGGAAAACTCCCAGAGAAGTGGCTGGAGAAGAGGAAAAATTAACCGGAACCTCTAACTATGACTGGACTAAAGAAGGGGGCAAGGTCAGGTACCTATTCTTTTCTTGATCTTTAATCTGGGCAGTACGAATATGCACAACCTTAAAAAAGGAATTGATCATGATTAGAGTCACTCCGCCCAGCCCTAAAACAGGCTCCATTCCCGCCTCTCCAGTATTCTCTGCTGCGAGAAGCATTATCCCCGATTCACCCGCCCGAATCGTCGTTAGAAGATTAAAAATCGAAAGTGCAAATAGAGCTGCCGTACGACTCATCAGCCGCGCAGAAAGTCCGTTAAAAGGGATGGATGTGAGAAGATTATTGCCTCAATGGCCATTCGATGAATTAGCGCACACTGTAAACACCCACATAGTTAAAGGGTCTGGAATTAAACCTGTCTCGGTTTCTTTAACGGGTGCTCCCAAAAGTGATGAAACGGTGAGTTTTTCAATTGCGCCCATTCAAGTAGCAACCGAAGAAAAAGGGGTAGATCCAGAACTTCTTCTTCTGACCGACGGTCTGGGCAATGCACTCCATGCCCTTTTTAATGCCTGCCAAGGACAAACAGTTGATCCAGCAATCGTGGATAAAGCTCATGAACAATATAGGCAGCTTCGATCCCTTATGGCAACGAATCGAGGAATTTTTGTTTGCAAGAGTCCAGATCCAGCCCCATCAGAAACGGCTGAGGAGATGCAAGGTCCAATTCTTATTGTGGATGATCAAGCCCTTTGCCGTAAATTGATCCGTAATATGCTAGCCCCTTATAAGTTCGAAATTGAAGAGGCAGAAAATGGTGAAATTGCTTTAGAAATGGCAACTAAGCGGAGCTACTCGCTTATTTTTATGGATATTATCATGCCCAAAATGGATGGCAGAAAGGCTTGTACTGCCATACGAGCATTGGCGAATAGAGCCGGCATAAAGATTGTTGCCGCAAGCGCTGAACCCATTACAGCGGAAGAAATGGGTCCTCATGGGTTTACCTTTCGGATGAGCAAGCCATTTGCAGTTAAGGAAATACAAAAGATTCTAAAGACGATATTTCCCTCTAGATTTAAAGAAGAGAATAAATAGAGCTGGCAAGCTTATCGAGGAAAGGTTGCAGCTTAGTCGCTATAAGCCAATCAGACATAAACCTATCAGATCGGTTATATTACCTATTAAGTAGGTGATACGATGCTTGAGTATCTTTTTGCCAATAAGAACGTTGAAAAAGTCCTGATGTACCTATGCCTGCATGGGAAGGCGATCTCGGCCCCACCCCAAAGACGATGCGTCTTAGGGGACCCCGGTGTCGGTTTTAGCGACACAAAACACATCACCACATTTTGCTTATACATTCTTTTCTTCAAACAACTTTGCACAAGATTTACACCGGCAGAAATACTCTCGATAAATTTAGGAATTTTTCACATTAAAATTGAACTAAATGGTTAAACAACTTCCCTGTCATCAATCGAATCAATTCTTCTTCGGCAAAAAATCTTTCTCCATGGAGTAAACCTTCCTTCTCTGTTAGGACTATTACGACTCGATAAGCCCTCTTTGGATCTAAGGGAGGTTTAAAATATAAGTCGTATTCCAGGCAAGCAGTATGAGGCCCCCACCATGCGTTGATTTGTTCATTCGATAGAATCTTTGGGAAAAAGGTGTCAAAATGCTCTTGGTAAAATTGTCGGATATTCTCTTTGCCAGTTAGCTTTAATCTTAAAGGATAGAATTCATATACAGGATGATCCACCAGAGTTTCTAAAGTACCTTCTACGTCAGTATTGGTTTCCATTTCCATGTGCTTTTGCACAAGTGCTCGCATTCTCTCTTCGGTCATTTCTTTCTCTCTGATAGGGTACCATTTATAATTTGGAATCTTTGCAGGCGGTTTTCTTTCAGTCAAAACTGCGTTTTGCCTGAAGCCGGGATCGAACCGACCACCTTCGCATTACGAATGCGCTGCTCTACCAACTGAGCTATTCAGGCCTAAATTGAAGTGAATAGGGTAAGGCAGA
Organism: Chlamydiota bacterium; assembly: GCA_031423235.1. Classification (GTDB taxonomy): domain Bacteria; phylum Chlamydiota; class Chlamydiia; order Chlamydiales; family SM23-39; genus REEB52. The sequence goes on from JANPFC010000087.1 coordinate 7,739, forward strand.
AGCTATTTTTTCCTCAATGTTATATCATTGGATCCATGTATCTTGGAAAACGGATTGGCGCTATTTTATTGATGGGGGGGGAAGGCTCCCGCTTCGGAAGCAATCTTCCCAAACAATTCCACCTCATCGGCGAAAAAAAAATATACCTCCACACCTTAGATACCTTCGTTAACTCGCATCTTTTTGATGAGATCGTCTTGGTCTGCCACCCCGATTGGACCGATTTGCCCCATAAGGGAGTCGTTAAAGGGGGAAGAACACGGCAGGAATCTTCGTATCTTGGACTCAAGGGATTTGAAGCGAAACCAGATATTGTAGTCATTCACGACGCGGTTAGGCCCTTTGTCACAGAGCGGATCTTGAAGGATAATGTTGAGGGCGCAATTCAGTGGGGAGCTGTGGATACTTGCATCCCCTCTGCCGATACGATTGTCCATGCGCCAGGGGGGAAGGTGATTGAGTCGATCCCTAAGAGAGAAGAGTATTTCAGAGGCCAAACTCCGCAAAGTTTTCGCATGGATTGGATCCTGGAAGCCCATGAAATGGCCCTGAGGGATGGGGTCGAAAATGCCAGCGACGACTGCAGGCTAGTTTTGAGGCTGGGAAGAAAAATTTATGTAGTCCGCGGGGACGAGAGAAACCTCAAAATCACTTCCGAGTTCGACCTTTTTATCGCAAATCAGATGATCGCCGTACAAGTGATCTCGACGAGCGCATCCAATGGCAGCCGCGCTACTTGAAAGGCGTGCCGCGCAGGCTTCGCGTCTTGAGGAAACTTGCTGGCGTAGACCCCATTCATCGCCTGAAAATCGGCCAAATCCTTTAGGAAAACTTCCATCCGCACTACGTGTTCTAGATTGAGTCCTGCAGCTTTGAGAACTTCTTCGATATTGTGGAAAATTTGGCGGGTCTGCCCTTCGATGGTCGTCTCTACAATCTTACTTACCTTTGGATCGATAGGGAGCATCCCCGAAAGAAAGAGAAAATTGCCCGCTTTAATAGCTTGCGAATAAGGGCCAATCGCCTTTGGAGCATGAGCTGTATCAATTTTTTGGATTTTCATAAGTTCTCCGTTATTGCGCAAAGTGTGGAAAGGAGGGTATTTCCCCCGCTCGCTATACAAACTATGGGCTTATTTTCTTCTAAATGTCCTTTATACCGCAAGGCCGCAGCAAGCCCGAGTGCGCCAGAGGGTTCTACTACAAGATGAGCTTTATTGATCATCATTTGAGTGGCCGAGATAATCTCTTCTTCGCTTACCGTAACCATGTCGTCGACATACTTAATAAAGACATCGTAGCACATTTGCCCCAATATCTGGATTTTAACCGCGTCTGCAATGCTATGGCTTGGACCGGAGAGGCCAATCCGCTTTTTAGCTTTAAAAGATTGATAGGCATCATTCTCTAATTCTGGCTCAACGCCAATGATCTTGACCTTTGGATTCAGCTTCTTCATGGCCATCGCAATCCCAGCGATCATTCCGCCGCCGCCCACGGGAACAAACACAGCAGATGGGACCATCTCCTCGAGGATCTCTATGCTGATCGTTCCTTGTCCAGTGATTGTGTGAGGATGGTCGCAAGAGTGAACCAACGTATATCCATGCTTGAGGGCAAGCTCTTCAGCCATCGCTTGGCGGGCTTTCGATGTGGCCTCGGCCATGATGACTGTGGCCCCGAATTCCTTAGTACCTTCAAGCTTATTTTTTGGAGCGTCTTCCGACATCACGATGGTCGCCTTAACTCCCATCAAATGAGCAGCGAGGGCGACAGCTTGAGATTGGTTGCCCGTTGAATAGCCAACAACGCCTCTTTTCTTTTGCTCGTCGCTCATTTGAGAAATCGAATAGGTAGCGCCCCGGATTTTATATGACCCGCTGGGCTGTAAGTTCTCTGCCTTCAGGTAGATCGAATGGCCTTGATCTGTCTTGATGAAATGGAGAGGGAGCAGCGGCGTGCGAAGATGCTTCTTACGCATCAAATCTGCGGCCTGGCGGAACTCTTCAGTTGATATGTCTAAGACCATATCTCCTTACGTACAGAATATGAACCTTGCATGCAAGGAATTTTTTTGGCAGAATCTCAGCCCAAATTATGGCTTCTATTCCAACAACGCATTACTTTCTCGCTATTAACCAAGACTCGATCTACTTGGGTGATTTTTGGATCCCGTTCGAAAACCCTGCACATTTTACAGTTAAGAAAAATTTCACCGTGGATGTTTCTTTTAAAGGCGCTATGGGGCTAACCGAAAACGTAGTGATCGAGTTCGAACTTCTAACAGCAAAAAAAGTGGCTGAATTCGTTCGGGGGCTGCTGCGATGCACGAAAGTAAGGCTCATTTCAGATTCCCCTCCCAAAAGGCCTCTCTACAGCATATCGCCAACGGCGATGAGCAAAATAGAGTCTACAGAATCATTCGAAGAATATGCCAACACCGAATGGGACCACGTCCATTTCATCTTCTCCGAAATGGCCAAAAAATTTCCGAGGATCAAATCAGCTTCCTCATTTTTCTTATATGCCTATCGTTATCTCGAGGGGCTAGGACAATTACAATTTCCCTACCAGGCTGAAATCATAAAAAATGCTTACAAATCCCTTTCAAAAGTCCCTCTAGAGCCCGAAGAAGAGGAAACATTTTTATCATTAGGGGGAAGGCAGGTAAGAAACTCTGGTCAAAGAAATAGGGCCGCCAAATCATAAACGTTTTATTTTTCCGCCAGGTTTGATACACTCGTCTACGTTTTTGGGAGTTCTAATGACAACGCCTATTGCCGATTCTAGGAAATTGCATAACAGAGCCGTTCTCGGCGTCCTTTTGATGTTGGGAGGCCTCGCCCTCTACGCCCTATCAGATGCCTTCATCAAGCAGCTCATGGGATCCTACTCAGTCCCGCAAACAAGTTTTATGAGAGCCTTCACCCGCCTCGTCCCCCTCTCGATAGCAGTGATGCTGCAGGGCGGATTCAAACAAATTTTCGCGACAGCCCACCCCACGCGCCACGTCGCAAGACTCGGGGTCAATCTCGCCTACACCTACTCGTTCATGTACGCCTTTTCCGTAGCATCCCTAACGACCATTTACACCTTAAGCTACACATCGTCCCTCTTCATGATCGTCTTAAGCGCCTTGATCCTCAAAGAAAAAATCGCTAAAGAGAAATGGGTAGCCGTAGCGATTGGAATGGTTGGCGTTATTATTGCAATGCGTCCTGGAACGGGCGTTTTCGAGATGGCCGCCATTGTGGTCCTTTTCGGAACATTTTTGGGCAGTTTAAATAAAATCCTCATGCGCCGTTTAGCTGCCACAGAGCACAGCTTGGCCATTGCCGTTTACCCAAATGTGGCGATGATTTTAGTCACGTTCCCGTTCCTGATCGCCACCTGGCATCCAATGACATGGCACGATTGGGGCTTTTTCGCCGTTGTCGGCGTGATCACCGCGGCCGGCCAATACGCAATTGCCCATTCGCTCCGCTTTGCGCAAGGCTCGACCCTCGCTTCGATGGACTACTCCACCTTTTTCTGGGTGGTCGCGCTCGATTTCTTCTGGTGGGAAAAAGTGCCTGATGCCTTCACCCTCATCGGCGCAGCCGTCATCGTCGGCAGCAACCTCTATATTCTATTCCGAAGCCGCCGAGAACAAGCTGAGAAAAAGCAAACTGCCCCTGCTTAGGAACTGCTCAATTCGATGAAAAAAAATTCTCTTGGACTCTTTCAACTCGTGATGATCAACGTCATCGCGGTAGATAGCATCCGCTCTCTCACCTTCTCAGCTGTCTATGGATTCAGCCTCGTTTTCTTCTACCTTATTACAGCTCTCCTTTTTTTTATCCCAACAGCGTTAGTCTCCTCTGAACTCGGCACCGGCTGGCCCAATCGGGGCGGCATTTATGTTTGGGTTAGAGAGGCCTTTGGGAAAAAGTGGAGCCTCGTAGTCATTTGGCTTAATTGGATCTACAATGTGATTTGGTATCCTACCATCATGGCGCTCATCGCCGGGACCTTCACCTATTTTTTTGATCCCGAGCTCGCCAACAACAAATTTTACATGTGCGGCTCTGTCCTTGTTCTATTTTGGGCAGCCACCTTGATCAACTGCTTTGGGATGGAAGTTTCGAGCCTCCTAAGCACCCTCGCCGCCCTCATTGGAACCATTCTGCCCATGGTTCTTATCACCTGCCTTGGAATTGCATGGGTCATTCAGGGAAATCCCTCGCAAATCGAGTTCACCTGGCACCAGTTTTTCCCAACCGGAACCGATAGCAGCAACTTAGCCTTCCTCACCAACGTCCTATTTGGACTCCTTGGACTTGAAATGGCCGCCACGCACGCAGCAGAAATGCGCAACCCGCAGAAAGACTACCCCCGCTCCGTCTTAATCTCTGTGGTCACCATCCTAGGCACCATTGTTCTAGCATCTCTCGCCATCGCCCTCGTTGTGCCGCAAAAGGAATTGAGCCTTGCCACTGGAGTGATGCAAGCCTTTACAATTTTCGCCGATACCTACCACATCCCTTGGCTATCGCCTCTTATCGCCAGCTGTATTATTCTTGGCGGACTTGGCGGAGTGGGCGCCTGGATCATTGGGCCGACCAAAGGGCTGCATGTCGCAAGCGAAGATGGGAGTTTGCCCGCCTTTCTCTCCCGCACAAATCGGCACGGCGTCCCTGTCCGAATCCTCATGGTTCAGGCCATTATTGTCTCCCTCCTGTCGCTCGTCTTTATCCTCATGCCGACAGTAAATAGTTCTTACTGGATCCTTTCAGTGATCACGGCGCAACTAGCGCTCCTTGTTTATATTGCCCTCTTTGCCTCTGGTCTAAAACTCCACTACCTCAAGCCCCATGTCGCTCGCGCTTTCCGCGTCCCTGGTAAAAAATTGGGTATTTGGCTTATTTGCGGAGCCGGCGCCCTTAGCAGCTTGGTTGTGATCCTCTTCGGATTCTTCCCGCCAAGTACAGTCCCCTTCCAAAGCATCTTTATTTATGAGTGCATCCTGATAGGAGGAATCGCTATCTGCTGCCTCGCCCCCCTCTATCTGATCAGAAAAAATCGCGTTAAAAAATAGCTTATACGCCCCAGCTTGACTCGAAAAATCGGTTATAGCTTGTCCTCTTTCTGCCATTCCTGCTAGGATTGTTTCCATGATCAAGAAGGCATCTTTTCCTATTTCTATTCCTAAGAGCCAATCTTCATTGCTCGCTCTCCTCCTTAGCCGCTAAAGCGGCATAATAACATCACCTAATTTCCATATATTTTTTTACACCCCGAAAGAAAACTAAGAAGGATTGAACTTATGACAAATTCGCGCGCAATTGCTTGGATGATCTGGATCATTGCATCCGTCTTCTACGCATACCAGTACGTTTTAAGAGTCATGCCGAGCATCATGCTCAATGACATCATGCAGCAATTCCACATCGATGCTGCAACTTTTGGCCAGTTTTCTGGCGTCTATTACATCGGCTACTCGCTGATGCACCTACCCGTTGGGATTATGCTAGACCGATTCGGACCTAAGAAAATTATGGCCGCCTGCATACTTCTAACCGTCCTAGGATTGACTCCACTCGTCTTCGCTCAGCACTACGCCTACCCAATCATCGGGAGGTTTTTGATAGGCCTAGGTTCGTCTGCAGCGATTTTGGGCGTATTTAAAATCATCCGGATGACGTTCAAAGAAAAACTGTTTCCACGCATGCTGAGTATTTCTGTCATGATCGGCCTAATTGGAGCGATCTATGGCGGAGGCCCGGTAAACCACTTGTGTAAGACGATAGGCTACCAAGCTGTTGTTCAACTCTTTGCTGCAGCGGGCATCGTGCTAGCCATGGCCGTCTATTGGATTGTCCCGAATATCAAACCTGAACCTCGCGCTTCGGTTTTTTCCGACGTAAAAGAGGTCCTAAGCAACAAACGGGTGATCTGGTCGTGCATTTCCGCAGGACTCATGGTCGGACCATTAGAAGGGTTCGCAGATGTTTGGGGAACTGCGTTTCTAAGTCAGACTTGCGGACTCAACAGCTCTATCGCCGCTAGTCTGCCTTCCATGATTTTTGTCGGGATGTGCTTTGGATCTCCACTGCTCAATCTGATTGCTGAGAAAGCGGGCAATTACCTTCTGACCATTATCGGCGCAGGGATCGCCATGGCCGTTGGGTTTATACTCCTCTTAAACTTTCAGATGCCAACGAGTCTCATTAGCATCAACTTTGCCATCATGGGAGTTTGCTGCGCTTACCAGATTTTGGCAATCTATAGAGCCTCCACCTATGTACGCGAACAAGTTGCGGGGCTAACGACTGCCGTAGCAAACATGATCATTATGATCTTCGGATATGCATTTCATACCGTTATGGGCGGCATCATCGATGCTTTTGGCGGCGCTAACGCTCCCCAAGCTTTATTCTATGGCGTCTCCGTAATCCCCATTGCGCTCACATTAGGCTCAATTGGGTTCGGGATCCTCTTCATACAAGAAAAGAAATCAGTTCAAAGGATAAAAATATGAATTTTGCAAATAAATTAGTAGCCGTAATGAACGAAAAAATCGAGCCGGGAATCATTATGAATGCGCTCGCTCACATGTGCATTGGGTTTGGTTCCGAGATTGGCAAGGACCCCTTGCGACTCACCAATTATATCGATGGAGACGGTGGAAGCCACCCATCCATTTCAGAAATGCCCTTCATGATTCTGAAGGCAAATTCGAACAAGATTCGGGGACTTAGACTCTCCGCGCCAGCAGCGGGAATCAAGTTTGTCGATTTCACCGATACGATGACCATCGGCACTTATCTCGAGCAGCTGGAAAAAACCAAACAGACTAAAGATGCAGAGCTTATTTATTATGGGATCGTTCTCTTTGGAGACTGGGAAAAAGTCTCTGAGCTGACTAGAAAATTTTCCCTGTGGAAATAGCTCTTCCAGAGAGGGCGCCTGGCCCTCTCACTCATCAACACATTATTTGTTATTAATATTTTATTTAAGGTTTGTTTGGCTTGATGGGTTCCTTTCTGGCGGGCGGGCGAAACGCTCGTCCCGTCCCGAAAGCCGATGGACTTCGATCCGAAGCGGATCTACGCCCCTTCGGGGTGCTTACCCTTCGGCTAAGCCTCGCAAAAGCAGAGCTTTTGACGGTCATCGTCGAAACGCCGGATGCCCTCATTTCGAACCCGTAAAAGCAAAATACACAAATAATTTGAAGAGTTGGGAATTTGACAAGGAGGCTACTCAGAATTCTTGTCTGGAGCGAGCGACCATTGCCGCTAGGCAAGGCGCGAGCGAAGACAGGAATTCTGAGTTAAAGCCGACGCGGTCAAAAACCAATTCTTCAGGTTATTTGTGTATAAAATTTGCTTTTACAAGTCTCAAAACAAAAAAAAACCTCTGTCCTTGCGGACAGAGGTTTTGTTTTTTTTTGAGACTTGATGGGTTCCTTTCGGCCGGGCGAGCGAAACGCTCGTCCCGCGCACGAAAGCCGATTCGGTCATCGTCGAAGCGCCGGATGCCCTCATTTCGAACCCGTAAAAGCAAATAAATTTGCTTTTACAAGTCTCAAAACAAAAAAAAACCTCTGTCCTTGCGGACAGAGGTTTTGTTTTTTTTTGAGACTTGATGGGTTCGAACCATCGACCCTCTCATTAAAAGGGAGGAGAAGTCT
>JANPFC010000088.1:0-30765 GCA_031423235.1 Chlamydiota bacterium
TTGGGTAAGTTTGAGGTGGAACGGGTATATACTGCGCTCGGTTTGAAACTTGGAATTTTGAACGCGCCAAAACCGCTATAATCGACGATCGTAAACTGGTTCATATTTCTAATATTGACCAGTTTACGATCGTCGATTATATCGAGTTTTCGCGCGGCTCAAAATCAAAGTTTCAAGCCGAGCGCAGTATAGCATAGAGAGCGAAATACCGTAGCGCCGGCCGCCCTTTACGCCTCCAACGCAGCATAACCGCCCCGACATGTCCCGTATGATCCTGAAAAAAATATCGTGCCGCCAGTAAAACCTCTTGGCGAAGTGTCTTATTAAAAAAGCGTACTTCATCAGCGTAATCAACCACTTCTTTTAAAGACTTGAATTCAGGCACCTTTGCCTCTTCGTCCGTCGCTTGTTCTATTTCTTGGTACAGAGACACCAGATCAACGCTTGAATCTTCGTTGCGAATTGCTTTCGCTTTATGCAAATCCCCATCGGAAAAGTTTCCATCTGCCCAGTTTCGTAAGGCAGCCATCATCGGATGCTCGTCGAAGAAAATACCGCGTCCCATTCCCGGGAGGTCCATCTCAATTGCACCTTCACGAGGAACCTGACACCCATCCATTGGAATAGAATTGCCATACAAAAATTCATTGCAAGCCATGATAAGGTCATTTGGAAGTACCGACGATTGCGAGACTTGAGTCTTCGCAGCAAGTTGCGTAACCCGCCCTTTCATTTCCGCGTCATCCACTCCTTGCTTTTCCTTGGCAAGATCGGAGGCCAACTCTCTGAGCAAAATCGGCGAAATGCGGTGCTCGTAATACTTCATCACGTATACAACACACTCGGAACTCAGTCCCTGAAAAGTGGACTTATCCATAAGTAGAGAGGGTCCCATCATGATTTGATTCTTCGTTAAACGCTCTTTTTTGCGCCCATCTATTACCCTCGCACCCTTTTTTGTATGGCGGACATATGGCGGATAAATCCACGTGATAAGCGAAGCTACAGTGTAAGATAATATTTTGACTTAAATCAATGCAAAAGAGATGCTTGCATCAGATTTTGGAAGACTAAATTAGATGGGTTGAGATAGGATAAAACATGAATTTTCCTGCATGGGATAAAAGTGGTTATCGGAGTAGACGATACAGGAGAAATTGTAGGAATTCCTCAAGCTGAAATTCAAAAAGCCTTGGAATCATTAGACAAAGCAATTTGCGAAGCGAGCCACCCTGCAATCATTCCTCGCGTATATTCGCAACGATTTGGCGATAAAAGCGTTTTAACTATTGAAGTCTCTTCAGGCATGTCCAAGCCCTATTTCCGCAAGTCAGAAGGGTTGGATCGAGGGGCCTATATCCGGATTGGCCGCAACACAGTTAGTGCAACACAGTTAGTGCAACACCCGATATAATCGACGAGCTGAAATGGCAAGCAAACGGACTTAACTTTGAGACATTGCCCCCATGAAAGCCGAGTGGTCTTCAATCTGTCTTGAGCTGCCCGATTCTGATGTAACGCTGAAAAAGCACACCCAACCCAATCACAAATAGTCCCACGAAACTGAGAATGATTGGAAAAGCGTTCGATTCAGAGAAGTGCCGCCATGCCAATTGTCCCAAGTAGTTTATAACGCCTATGAAACCAAAGATTGCAAAAACTCTCCTGTTAAGTATTGGCCACAGCATGAGAAGCAGAACATTAGATACACAGTAACTGAAATACCCCCATTCCGTTTTGTATATTGCCAGCGTCATACCGATCCAGAAAGAATTTACGCCGAACAGATATCCCCAAAAAGCAAAATCCCCCTTGCCTTTTCGTTCTAAGAGAAAGGCCGTAAAAATAAGGCTGACCCCTAAACCGATCCGAATCAAAGAATGTATATAATCCGTTTCTAAACTTGGTCCGCGAACACCGAAGAAAAAAGGTAAAATGTCTTCACTCATATACAATAATACCGTATAGAGAATTGCACTTAATAAAGGAAATTGGGCGAATCGCAAAGTGATCGCGGTAAATGCAAGGGTTGTAATATCCATAAAAAACCATCCGCCATGAATGATTGAGTAAAAACTGGTATAGCCAATAGGTTCATTCGTAGGCCACCATCCAACCATAAGTTGGAAGGCATAAGTGACTAAAGGGATCAGAGATAATGAGAGGAACAAACCGATTCCACCAAGAACCCTTTTTTGTTTAACTTTCCAGAGGTACATCCCTGCCGCATAGAATGATAAAGCATATGCAAAGGAGATGAAAAATAAGGCAGTCTTTCCATATAACTCGTAGCCCTTACCTAGGAACCAGACCAAAGCGCAAAATACGATCATCCCGCCAAAGTAGTAAATAGTATGAACGATATCAAATCCTCTCCTTGAAAGAGCGCTATTATTCAAGATCTTCCATATTTCTTCAGCCTGGCCCTTCGTGCATCCAACCTGTTCTGCAGCAAGCACGAGATCACTCTGATCTATTAAATATTTCTTCACAGTCATTCATCGCCTCTTCAGGTAGTTTTTTAGTCACGCATCGAGTTTTAGGAGAAAACCCAGATCCAGAATAGACATCAGGATTTACCTTTCGCATCTCCATCCGAGCTTTTCTTCCATCTTCTTCAAGAATGAAGTACTTATACAGAAGTTGATTCATGAATCGGCATAAACCTCATCATGTGGGCAACTTTTATTATCTGAAAGTTGCAAAGCTGAAAATTCCAAACAGGGCAATAGTTAAAAAAATAACAGAAAATTTTTTCATACCAAAAGACTCCTTAGAGAAGGTCAAATTCTATACAGCAAAGCAAAATATATCAAGGAACAGGGGATGTCTTTGAAGAGCTGATAATACATGCACCGGGCTCTGCACCAGATAAATAACCGCTCATTTGATGCCGCTTTGCTTCTTTGAGCAGGTTCTTCCTATACTGAATGTTGACCCACCGTGGATCCGCCTCTATTTCCCGCTCAACTCCGCTAAAATCTATCTTTTGCAACGAAGCATACCGATTAAGCACTCCGTGCAAGTAAAGCAGCACATCTTCATACATCAGGTAATTTAGAGCAAATTGGGTCGATTCATTAGCGATTTGCTTGCACTCTGCATCATGTAGCTTAGCCCAATCGAATTTCTCGATTAGATCACTTAAATCGGTTTTAACAGGAATGAAATGAACGTACGGCTCTAACGCGCGGGAAAACCACTGAATTTCATCTGTTTCCGGTTTAAAAGTGACAGAATTTGAAAGGAGGCGCCATTGCAAAGCCGGTGCAGCAGTCATGTACCCATCTACATAGGGAAGGTATTTACACTCTAAAAAACTTTCCCATGAAACAGTCTCTCCCATCAACCCCTCTTTTTCAAGTTGAGGGTTGTCTGTAGGCAGATTGAATTTAGCATCGAGATATTGAGGATAAAGGATCGATAACCGACAGAGGTTGAGCCTTTCATCTCTATTGCAAGTACCTCTCCAGATCGCGAATTCCTTTTTTTCATCCCAAGGGAACCGGTCCATCCTTGATTTTACATGCTTTATATCAGAAATCCACCAGTGTCCAATCGATCTGAAATCAGGGATCAAAATCGTGTAAGGAGTGCTTTTGATTTTCGCAGAAATAAGGAGAGGCGCCTGCAACTCTTTTGAAGGAGTATGAAAAAAGATATGGTTAGGACGAATGCCATCATAAAATGAGATGATAAAATCGACATTCGGCAAGGAGGAGCACTGCAACAATGTTTTTATCGCAAGTTCAGTGCTCGTATCTTCTAAAGTGATCAACTCACCCGGCCGAAAATAGCGGTACAACTCGTTATTTAGAATCCTGTACCTTACAATAAAAGGGGTGGGCAAAACATTTTGGATCTGAGCAAAAGTCGCATCAATTTGATCTTTACCAATTCCCGTCTCTTCAAAATCCTGAAAATCTTCCTGAAGCTGGTCCTCCATCCAATTTGGCAAAAGGGAACCCAACTTTGATAGAAACACATCTTTCTTCAAGTGTTTGAGATACGTCTCCTTCTTCAGGTACCGCTTTTTTTCCTCCCGCCATTGACTCCAACCGACAAACAGAAGGGAAAGAACAGATAAGCAAAAGCAAACTTTAAGCAGATTTTTCATTATGTAAAAGATAGCAGAAGCCAAATGAAAAAGGCAATATTCCGAGAATCTATTTGAGCAAATCTTGAAATGAGGATAAAGTTTTCGGTATTAAACGGAGCGAAACAATGTCCACACCTATCCTCTATTCTCTCTTGCTATTTTTCTCATTTTTCTCAAGCGAGCCGACACTTAAAGAGATCGTCGATTTCAAGAAAAAACCAGACCAATTCTCCCAATATTCCTCCCCCCAATTACTGGAGGTCTCTTCCGCATTTAATAGCGCCCCAGAACTCTCTCCCTTCTTTAATTTCCTTAAAAAAAAATATCACATTGACACAGCCATAGAGACAGGGACATTTAAAGGGAGTACGACAACGCTATTCGCCCGCCTTTTTGATCACGTTCATACGATTGAAATCTCCGCACCCGCCTATCAAACCGCAAAAGAAACTCTTAAGCCCTATGAGAATATTCATTGCCACCTTGGAAGCTCTGAAAAAGTTCTCAGTGAGATTCTCCCCTCAGTGAAGGGCAAGCCCGTATTATTTTATTTGGATGCTCATTGGGAAGAGCACTGGCCTTTGCGCCAAGAACTTGAAGAGATCAGCAAAACCCATAGAGACAACTGCATCATCGTAGTTGACGATATCAAAGTACCCGGCAAGAAAAGAATCCCCTATGATAAATATGGTGAAAACGAGTGCTCCCACGAGTACATTAAAACCGAACTAGACAAAGTTTTTTCCGAATATACGTTTCATTACATCATTCCGAAATCTGTGAATTCGAGAGCTAAGTTTGTGGCGATTCCCAAAAAGTGGCAGGACTAAAGCTGTACCAAAGGGAGATATTGTAAGATCGTCTGATCTTCAATCTCATTGAACGGTTTAAAAAACTCAGGATTGATCTCCTTAGCTTGTTTTCTTTTGCTGAAACAAGCCTTTTCCGTCCGGAACCAGTAGTGGTTGAGGCGAGCTACATTTGGCTTAAATGTTTTAGCGCCGAAACTAGGCTTAAGCTTTCCCGCAATATGAACCAGGCAGAAATCAACGGCCTCTGGTCTATGGATACTTTTCACCGCCCCATTAGCTGGATGATCGTCCCTCGCTCTCCGCGTCAACTTCTCTGTAAGAAGCTCGCCTTCGGCCAGTTCCTCCACCTCTGAGGTTCCAAAAATCCTCCACTCAAGAGAGACCGTCCCTTTCCCGCGTTTTTCAGCCCGGCTCAATACCTTATAGAAGGCCTTGACCCCATCCACTGGAACGATGAATTCATCGATATCGATCATTGCAACCCAATTAGCCTGCCCGAGGGCCCGCTTCTTCAAGCAGTCGTTGTAGGCCCCCAATTGCGCGCCAGACCAAGGAGCGTCCATGAAATCTCCCACCGCGAGGTGGCTTGGATCAGCAGAATCCCACTCGAACAATTCAACCAGTCCCCCCTCGATGAAAGGGCGCAGCACCTCTTGATACTCATCCGTGCTTTCATTGTTGTACAAATAGAAGCGAGTTACTCCAAGGACATCGCGGTGATAAGCGATCCATTCCCGCAGCCAAGGAGCCTCATTTTTAAAGATGGCGCAGACAGCAAGCCTATGTGCATAAGGCGAAGAAGAGCAACCCACTAAGACGAGGAAAAACAAAATGTAATTTCTCATACACCAATTGGTAGAGCTAGTTATTTAAAAATCGTAACAGCTTCATCGATATAACCCTTTGCGCGCAGCTCTTCAAGATGATCTAAAACGTATTGCGGGTAGCTGTTATCGATTTCACAAAGCTCAAGAGAAGACGCGTAGTTTTTTTGATTATTATAATTCCGTGCAGATTCCGTATTATTCAGAATATGGGCTTGAGAATCCAACTTTTGTAAAACTGCTCTATGTCCTCCGAATGAAGTGAAATGCCAGCCTGTATCGAGCGTCCTTGCAAAAGCCCATTTCTTTTTAGGGTGCTTCTGTTTCACCTTTTCAAGAACTATGAACCCGTTCACAGGATGTCCCTTGGTAAATCCACTTAAATCTCTTAGGTTCTGACCTGACCTGATATATTTTGAAAAAACCTCCCAAGAGGTACCAACGACAATGCCCAACCTATCTTTTACCTTTCTGTTAAAAAACAACGAGTACTGAACGAAATCCACGAAAACGACATCATTACCTTCTTTATCGATCAACCTCACAATCTCATCGATTTTCTCTTTTCTAATAACTTCATCGAGATCAGTTAAAATGACAATATCCCGTTTATTCGGATGGCAAGCGCTCAAGCCCACTTTGATTCGATCTCTTTGGAAATTCTCACATTCCCACCAGTCATCGTTTCCAATAGGGCTAAATTCGGGGTATTTATCCACAACGACATGTACAATCTTATCCAGGTACTTAGCATATCTCTCTTTATTTTCAGAAAAATACAGACGCTTGGGCTTGTTTTGGAAAGTCCTATTGCACTCGACAAGAATAAATTTATCGACTTTGTCGTTTAGTTCATCCAGCCGGACATCTAAGACATCGAATTCGTCAAAGAACAAAAAGCAGTCAAAAACCTTCGGCTTATACTCGCTCTTCAAAAAGAACCACAATCCAGAGCACACACACAGAGCTGAAACGAAAAAAAGAACCTTCCTAAACATTCGAAACTCCAATTCTCTATTTCGTTGCGTAAGCGATAAGATACCAACCAAGCCATGGCTCCAAATACTTTTCAAGAACCCGAGGGACAAATCTTGTTAATCTGTTGAAATGGTGACGTTTGAAATGAGCTACCTTGAACTTAACTTTAGAAAAATCTGCCAGCATATGTTTTAGTTGCTGTTTGCGATAAGTTTTAACCAATGGCTTTATTGTAATTCCATCAGCTCCATGTTCAATTGTGGACATTAAGCCTGCATACCCCAATTTTCTTAGTTTTCCCTCCCAAACACCTTCAAAAAGAAGCTTATAAATTAGATGGAAGGCGCTAAATGTGCGATACATGGTGAACACCAGCTGTCCACCAGGGCGAAGCACTCGATAAGCTTCAGAAATGCAGCGAACCGTATCAGGGGTATGATGTAGCACACCATTCGAATAAACTATATCAAAAAAATTAGCAGGAAAGGGGATATCTGCAGCATCAGCCAACTGAAGATTTGCCTTCTGTCCACGAATGGTAAAATTTAACTGAGCCAAACGTAAATGCTCTGGTGTTAGATCTATACCATAGACTTCAGCCCCTGCTTGCTGCCAGGTGACTAGATCGGTTCCCATACCGAAACCAATTTCTAAAACTTTTTTCCCTGCACCTAAATGAAATGGAATCCGTTCCTTCATCCAATTATCAGTAACTTCATAACGACTAACGCGAACGGCATCAAAAAATTCCAGAGTTCCCTTTTCATATTGCTCAGAGATATCACCACTACCGCAAGGAGTTGAGTTCCACTGTTTTTGGCTTTCTTTCTTCTCTTTTTGCATTATTGATCCTTCTTAGCTAACACAATAATAAGTTCGCGAAAAGTTTTATCAATCTTCAATTTTTCATAATTGAGAAGATCTATATCATTTAAAAAAGAACTCTTGGAGTATGAGGTATATGCTCTATTAATCCAAGGCAGAGGACTACATCATAACTATTTTTTTTCAACCCACTTAGATCGTAACCAACATCAGCAATCTCATGCACCGTAATTCTTTTTCTTTTAAACTTATCTAACACGAAATCTAGCGCCGGTCCATAAGCTTTATAACTATCAACAATATCAACAGTGTGCCCTAGCCCAGAACAAAACAGCGGAAAATTACCAAAATAGGAACCAACGTCTAATATTTTTAAACCGGGACTTAGCTTGCTTAAGAAATCCGAAACTTTCAGCATCCGAATCAAACTACAATTAAAATAACTCTTCCAACCAAAATTATTTAAATCTGATGCATTCGGTGTAAGGAGAGTGAAATCCCTACCCTCTAAATCAGAAATTAACTCCTGGGTAATCTGATTAGCTATGGGGTAAGCAACAGGATATTGAAATTTAAAACATTCAGGATACTTAAGGTCTAGAAAACAAGTCTTCCTAAAGAAGAACATGAAAACGCGGCTCAAAAAAGACTTAGACCTGCTCCAAAAGAACGAGAGCCAAGCAATAACTTTCGCAAATAACATCGCTATACCTCCTGCGGATAAATCTGCTCATTTGGTCTCTTTCTAAATCGGATGTATATCAAGCTCATCATCAACATTAACGAGTAACAAATCGTTGAAGAAATTGAAGCCCCGATAATTCCCATGTAAGGAATCATTTTCAGATTCATTACAACATTCGCCAGTGCCGCTACTCCTGGAAAAAAAATCGTAATCCAAGGAATTCCAATAGACGCCAAATAATTCATTAAAATTACGTTTACAGCAAGCATAATGAGACCAGGAAGAAGCCACAAGAACGCTGGTATAACTGGGAGAAATGGCTCTCCTAACAAGGATACGATTATCATTTTAGCACAGCCTAAACAGCCCAACCCAAGTATACTCATAACAGTAAACACGCCAAAGGCTGTTTTCTTTACAAGCTGCAACCTTCTTTTTTCATCAGTAATTGATACAATTTTAGGAAAGAGCAAAGTCCCAATAATGACAGGGCACATTGAAAAAATATCTGCAATGTTCGCGGCAACAGAGTAGTACCCAGCCTGCTCAAAACCTAATATGTACTTCACCATAAGAAGGTCGATGCGAATGACAAGAAAGGCGAAAAAGGAGGAAAGATAACTGCGCACACCATATGCAAGACTCATCTTTAGAAACTGAGCTGAAAAAGCAGGTTTCTGCTGCAGAGAACCTTTTATCTTCCGCCATGTGAAATACAGACCTATCAATAAGGACAATAAATTCACGATCAGTATTGTTTCCACGCTTCGGATCTCTAAAAAAAACAAGCCGCAAATAAACACAAAAATGAAAACCCTTACAGAGATTTCAATCTTATTATACGTCCTTACCTCTTGGATCCCCAAAAGAATATTCTGAAATAACAAACTAGCTAAAGCAAAAGGGATGAGCAGAGAGGTTAGAAATAAAATGAATCCATTGATGGGTATCAGCGCAGGATTAGCCAAATACCCCCCCCAAATAAAAAGGGAAACCAAGGTCCCCAGAACAAGGGAAACGACGCATGTATTCCCAACGATAAGGGATAGAAGAGATCTATCTTTGGAGACAAAATAAGTATTTGAAGAGTGTAGACCTATATTGCCAATTTGAACGCCAAGAGCCATTATAGCCATGGCAGTAGCAAGAATCCCTCTAGCAGTTGGACCTAAGATTCTAGAAAATAAAATCACGGAAATAAAGCTAATGCCTAACGTAAAAATTTGGCTTAAGTACGTCTCAATTACCTTTCTAGAAAAATCTGACTTTAAGAATGATCTTATTAATTGAAATTTACTGATTGGTTCTTCGTTTGGAGTCATATGTAAACGGATGTCAGTAGAAATTTAGCTACGTGGAGTTTACAGCCACAGAGAGATATTGTCAAAAACAAACGGGGAGGCTATTCTCGACTCCTTACGGCTTGGAATGTGAAGGAAATGCATACGGTCAATCTAATGGAGGGTCTCTGAATGAGTAAAATTACCGTCTTCCGGACCTCTCCATATTCTATAAAGAAAAAATCTTCAAAGACATCCTCACAAAAAAACGTATCAATCTCGGCAGAAGAACTAAGAACATGGATAAGTTCGGGGAAAATCTTCTCACAACTTTTTCGTTACAAACAATCAATAATGGTTACCTACGATCTTCGATTGATCTCAAAACCTTTCTTATCGTCACTTTTAATGCGAATCCTTGCAAGAGGCGAATCGATAAAACAGGACAGCAAAGGCGTCACACAGAAAATCACCTTTAGATCCCTCATGTCATTGTTAGTGAAGATGTTAAAGGACATGTCCTTTAAAAACACAATGATCAATCAAATGAAAATGAAAATTAGCTCCGCGCAAACAGAATCTAATCTCCCGAGAAAAATCGATTTATCGAAGCCCCCTGTATACCTACGCACTGACTTCTGTTTTGGCCTACAATCAGGGGGATCTGTTGGACATATTGCAGGTGTTCTGAATAATCTAAACCAATTTGCTGGCAACCCCATATTTCTAACTTCCGATATTATCCCGACTGTGAATCCAAGCTGGGAATCACACGTGATTTTTCCCGGTGATTCTTTTTGGGATTTTAGCGAACTTCCGCCACTGCATTATAATCATGTCTTTTTTAAAGAAGCTCTTCAGATTATAAAAAGTCGTCAACCTTCTTTTATATATCAAAGATATAGCATTAACAATTTCGTTGGCATTCAAATTGCGCAGCACTATCAGGTTCCATTTATTCTTGAATACAACGGGTCTGAAGTTTGGGTGAATCGGAATTGGGGCGGAAGCTCATTAAAATATGAAGCCTTAGCAGAACAAATTGAAATGCTTAATCTTAAAGCTTGCAATCTCGTGGTTGTTATTAGCCAACCTCTTAAAAATGAACTTATTGCCAAAGGCATAGATACCGATAAGATTTTAGTGAATCCAAACGGTGTAGATCCAAATAAATATTCTCCAGAAGTTGACGGAAACCCAATCAGGGAAAAATATCAACTTCAACAAAAAACAGTTCTTGGATTCATTGGTACATTTGGAAAATGGCATGGAGCAGACATCCTTATTGAAGCCTTTGGGAAACTCTTAAGAGCCTATCCTGATTTTAAAAATACCCTTCATCTCTTGATGGTTGGCGATGGTCAAACAATGCCCCTAGTAAAAGAGGCTCTTTTCAAATGGGGGATTTCCGATTATTGTACTTTAACTGGCACCGTTCCCCAAGAATTAGGCCCCTCCCACTTGGCCGCATGTGACATCCTTGTTTCTCCCCACGTGCCAAACGCCGACGGATCCGCGTTCTTCGGCTCTCCAACAAAGCTTTTCGAGTATATGGCCATGGGGAAAGGAATCGTTGCTTCTGATTTAGATCAAATTGGAGAAGTTCTGAAGCATAACCATTCAGCTTGGATGGTGAAGCCGGGGGATGCTGACAGCCTTATGTTAGGAATCAAAGCGCTGATCGATTATCCCTTAATACGGGCGCAACTTGGCAAAGTTGCGCGAGAAGATGCGGTCTCTCGACACACCTGGAAAGAACATACCCGTAAAATAATAGATAAACTCTGTAAATTGTGAAACTAAAAGATAAGAAATTTCTAGTCACAGGCGCTACCGGACAGCAGCCTTGATCGATCAGGGCTTTGGTATTCGCGCCTTCACATTTTATAATCCCTTTAATTCTTGGATATCCACCTGCCTAAAGAGAAATTATAATAATCGAATTATTTACGAACAATAATCGAGATCCAAGAGGCGTTGAAACTGCCTGCAAGACTGCCATGTAGTTTTCCATTTTCGGCCTTGATAGCAATCCCATTCTCCTACCGCTCCCCCGATTCTTACGCAGATATCAATATCTAGGGAATCCTCAACATCCTACAGGCCGATAAAAAACATCCTTATAGAGGCCAATCGCCCTACAGACGAAAATCGCAGCAGACCGTCTAGCCGAGTCATTTTACCTCACTCTCAATCTCCCCGTCATGATCGTCTGCCCTTTTATGCTCTTCGTTAATGAACATTTTGATTCCCAAGATATTTTTTTTGACGACATAATCATGCCGATAATTATTTGACCCGCCAAGAACGAGAACGTGATGTGCGTATCCGTTATCACACAAAAGTTGTCCTTCTCTACGATAAGGGGTGGCCGCCCAAGAGATATGATCGCTCTTCAGCGAGCCCATGTCATCAACTTATTTTTTGTCCAGTACAGAGGCATATTTCATGGAAGATTCAGATCTGAATTTTTCGATTTCTAAACAGATCATATAGATCCCAAAAATTGTAGCTACGCTTGTCATGCCAGCTACATAAACATGATTAGGTATTACAAGAATCCCCGGAAGAGAGTAAAATGATGCGCTAACAAGAAATGGTATAATGCATCTAAAAGACGGTCTCACATAAAAATAAAACAATATGCCGAAATTCACAAAACTCAGAAATTTAAGCAACAAGACTATAATTTTCATTAAAGTAGTTTTAAGAACGAAAATTGGATCAGTTTTAGCCAACAAGAAGCATTGATCTTTCAAAATTTGCTCATATTCATTTGAACAATATATAACATTAGGATTTATAGAGCGGGCTTTTCTCCAAGCGATCGTATCATCGTATTCTATTCCATATTTATTTTTACAATATCCCAACCCGATATAAATGCTATGCCACGTATGGGCATCTGATATATATTGATAAGTGGGATTATTCTTTGTTAAGAATCGATCGCGTTGACATTCCATAAATTTAAAATGAGCATAAGGGATTGAAACAAAAGCAATCAAAATTATAATGGATCGCAATTTGTCTTTTAGCAGTAGATTTGGATCCAAAAATATCCAGGAAAATAAAAATAATAGAACCCCAGTTCCAGCATAAGAGCGGATAAAGTTGCTATAGCCGATAATAAGTCCGCTAAACGCAATAGACAAGATCAGTCTCGAATTAAATCTGTAAAATTTCTGATACAATAAGATGAAAATAGGAATAATTGACGCAACAGCAAAAAAAAACGCAATATAGACGTCTGAATAATGAAAGGAAACTTTAGTAAGTAATAGAATCCCAACTGTAGAAATCAAACGGGCTGTCCAGTGTCTAAAAGCCAAAAAGAAACAACAAATTGCAATCAATCCACCGACCAACAGAAGGCCGCCAAAAAAGACGTTAATCGCATGATCAACAGATATTCCCAATGTTTTTGCTAGCCATGGAATAAAATAATGAATTCCTAGATTGTCACCAAGTCCAGCAGCTGTATAAGTATCGCTGTTTAATGCAACTAAAGGCACTCCACTAGCATTAAGGCCTGCTATTGCATTGTTAAGCTCCTCATACCTACATTCCATTATGATCATTTTTATCCTTCTTAACTGAGGTGGTTGGCTTAGGTTGGACACGTTTTGACGATAATTAAGTTAAACTTCTTACCCCGTCCATTTTCCTTATTTCTAAACTGAGCATCTAAGGACGGCTTGAGTCTAAATCGCCTCTTTCATTTTTTCAATCTGATTTTTTTCATTTTGCCATAGGAAGTTTAGTGCCCGTCTTTACCAGATATTTTGGCCATAGGCGATGGTCTTTTCTGCAGTGACCAATATTTGGCTGTAGAAAAATTGAAGATCGCTATAAAAGGAATCAGTGCTAACTGCAGATAGAAAGGATCAAAACCGGTGTGTTCAACGATATAATTTAAAACCAGCATGTTCAATACTATCGACAGTATGCTAGCCAAAATGAATCTAATAAATCTAGCCTTGAACTGAATTTTATCTTCTGGCTTAAACACCCAAACGAAATTCAATATATAAGAAAAAGGCATGCCGACAAGCCACGCAGCGATGAGAGAAAGCAAGCAGTTCATCCCCAATGTTTTCAACAGTACTGTGAAAACAGAAAAGGTCAGTACAAAACTTCCTGCGCCGACAAGGGTAAACTTTGTAGCTTCGATCTTAAATTTGTGCATTAACGTTTTCTGGCCACAACAACTAGTGTCCCCCCAAAAGGAAGTGAGATACCCAATTTTATTAGCCCTTCATCAATTCGCATAATGACATTTAATATCGCATTCAAAACACCAGAAAATTTAACCCTTTTCTCAAGCGCACGTTCATCCGATTGCGATTTATCGGGTCCTTTATCAAACAGCCGAGACAGCGCCATTAAAGGAAACAGGGCAAATACAAAAGAAGTAGCATAGCTAATCTCAAATCCATTTTCTTTCAACTTAGCAACTAACTCCCGTTTCGAATATCGGCGCTTGTGTTTTACGATCTCATCCAACCTGCTCCACAAAAACATATGCTGTGGCACACTGAGTATTACCACTCCATCTTTATTAAGCATCTGGTTGATATTTGCTAGAGCAGCATGATCATTATCAATGTGTTCAATAACATCAAACGCAGTGATGATATCGAATTGCTGCCCAATCTTTCCTTGTGTCACGTCGAATTGGACGAAGTCGAGGTTTGGAAGATTTTTCTTTGCGTACACAAGCCCCTTGAGATAAACTTCCGACCCTGTGATCTCAAGATTTTCAGTGTGAACAATTTGCTGAATAAAATCGCCTGTACCACAGCCTATTTCCAAGAATTTCGTTTTCCCTGAGGGCAACAGATGTTGTTGAACTAGCCTTTTGAATAGCCGGTTCCTTGAACTCACCCAAAAGCTGTTTTCAGCATTTTTATCGGTCAGATCAAATCCGTTATCTGGGTAATCTGTATACGCTCTAGCGACTTCTGGACTGAAGCATTTGATTCCATCGATTATTGTGTACTGTAGGTTGTCGCTCATAAGAATTTATCCCTCACAACATAGTTTGGTCTCTTTCGTACCTCTTCATTGATACGCCAAACATATTCACCGATCACCCCCAACATCAACATGATCAGCCCTCCCACCAAAAGAATCGCAATCATGATAGGAGCCCAACCCTGGAATGGCGTACCTCCACGGACCCAGGTATAAACGATAGTGATGCTATACAACAGACCAAACGTCGACGTTACCAATCCGATAAGAGAAATAAATCGAATGGGCAAATAGGAGGCATCCAGTACGGCATCCAGAAAGTTCTTTAGTTTCTTCGCAAAGTTGTATTGGGATTTTCCAATGGTTCTTTTTAGACGAACGTAGGGAAGAAAGCTGGTGCGATAGCCAGTCCAGAGCAAATCTCCCTGAAAGAATCGATGCCTCACATCAATGGCATTAAAAGCATCCATCACCTTTCTATCCATCAGCACAAAATCAAACCCACCAGGAGGTATTTGCGGACAAGACAATCGCAACACCCCATAAGCAAGTCGTGAAAATAATTTTGCCAATAGTGAATCTGCACGATCTGTCCGATAACAGATGACGATCTCGGATCCTTCGCGCCACTTTTCTATCATCTGTGGAATCAATTCAACCGGATCCTGCAGATCAGCCGAAATGTTAATGACGGCGTCACCCGTCGCCTCTTTGAAGCCAGCCAACATGGCCGCCATCTGACCAAAATTCCGGGTAAAAGTAAGAGCCTTGACGCGAGAATCCTGTTCCCTGAGTTTAAGAATCTCTTGTAAAGATCCATCCTTCGACCCATCGTCCACAAAGACAATTTCATATTCATGCTCAGCCAAATCACTTGCAAAAACCGAGCGAATCTTCTCGTGCGTTTTGGAAAGAGCGCCCTCATTGTGATAAACAGCTATAACAAATGAAATCTTCACAACTTTGCTCCTCGCTCACACAGCAAGAAGATGCTGGAACACAAATCCGGGTACTGTTGTCCCAGCATATAGCATCCTTCTAGATATTCCTTTGAGATAATGTCGGTTTGCAGCAACCGATCCCACTGGAAGTTCGCTAGAGCTTTGAAAAATATCCCAGATCGATAAACCACTTTTAACCCAGCACTAACAGCATCCCGTTCCATGGTATCCAGTGTGTAGGTGCATCGATGGCCATGTGCAGCTTCAGCGGGAGTCACAGCTGTATTATGAGTAATCAACCCCATTTTAACAGCGATCTGTCGAGATGGGGCATTTGCATTAGGGCATACTAGAAAAAATCGACCGCCATCAGCCAACCACTCATCATTGACACGTTTAAGTACTCGCACAGGATCGTCCAGATGCTCCAGTACATGGGTTAATACAATGTTGTCATACCGCTTGGGCAGACTAGCCTTCTCGAATATTGAATTGACAAACTGTACTTTATGTTTGCTCAGTTTCTGTTCTGCTTCGATAATCGCAAGCTCAGAAGCTTCGACACATGTAATATCCTCAAAATAGGACAGTAATCTACGGGTAAAATCGCCCTTAAAACTCCCTAGTTCGAGCAAACTGCCCTTATTGAAAAAGGGCTGAAAGGATTTGATCATATAATGATGCATCACTTCAAAATCGAAGCCATAGGCATACTTGTGATCGGTGGTATCTTTTAGCTCATTGTTGTAATCACGTTTACTCATCACGTTCTTTCCCGTTTTTCAAATATATACCTTGGGTATAGATCCATGGTAACAAATGGCTTATTAACCTTGCCTACAATGAAACCAACTTTTTCGTACAGCTTAATGGCAGGCACGTTGTCACCGTCCACCTCCAAACTGATCTGCTGCATTCCCAATGCTGTAACGTGAGCAATGCACTGCTGCAATAAGCTAACAGCAATCCCTTCGCCAGTCCGTACTTTCAGCACACTAACGCTGGTGATATAGGAAACCTGTTTCGTAGGATCATTGCAATACGCTGCCACCAATCCAACCAGTGTGTTGCCCGACCATGCTTCGAATCTCATCGCCTTACTCGAGATTTTTTTCGCATAATCATTGAGTACGACTCTCCCACTTAAGGGCGGCACGAAATCCGCTTCACAACAAAACAGGTGCTCAAGGATCTCCGTTTCTGTTGCCCTGTTTAAATGGTATTCGACAGACGCTTTCATTGCTCCAATGCCGCGACGCCAAAACCATAGCGTCCAAATTCGTTGCCATTATAAAGCAAATAGACCTTATCATCGCACTCAAATACGTGCGGATAGCATAACATATCCGCATCCCAGTCACCTGGCGTGACATCGAGCAGCGGATGCTCATCGTCCCTCGTCCAATTTGCCAGATCATCTGAGTACGCATGGCCAATACGATAGCCGCGGTCCTTGTTTTGCCTAAAATCAGAAGACTGACGGTAGCAAAAAAACATATGATACCGCCCGTCTATTGCGATTACCGACGGCAGTGCCTGACTTTCATCCACCCCCAAGCGGTCGGTGAGGATCTGCCTTGCTTCTTCCTTAATCCAATGAATACCATCACGGGAGGTCGCATGGCCGATCTTATAGGTACGATCTGGCGCTGCACCTATCGAGAATTTTTTCCAACCTGTTCCGAAGATGTACCACATGTGGAATACGCCGCCGATTATTTTCACAAAACCATCGCCGACCAAGCAGGGTTCGTGCAGGGATGCCTGGAGCACGGGACCATCGCCAATACGCTGAAAAGTGAGGCCGTTATCGCGACTGATAGCTAAACCAATAGCCGTATCCACTGAAACCGAGACTCTCCGATTCCAACCACAGGTGTAACCGTATACAGCATCCCCGTTTCGTACGACGTTCATTGGAAAAATACCGTGCTCGTCAAAACAACCCAGGCCACCGAGTGAGATAACCGTTTTATCTGATACGCGAATGATATCGCGCAAATTCTTCTGCATATCAATGAATGCGATATGACTGAGATATTTGCCGTTGTTTTTGTTTAGAGAACGGGTAGAAAAATAGATACGCACGAAATCGTCAAACACCAAAGCCTGCGGCGATTGGGCGAACTGCACACAATCATTCGGCAGCTTGTGCTGCGTCGGATCGAATATTTTCCCGAGCTTTTTCCATTTCATGGCACTCATATTCTTATTCCAACTTTCCATCCAGAACGGCCAGACCGAAACCCTCCCGACCGACCTGGTTGCCAAGGTAAGCGAGATAGGTCTTTCCATCCAATTCGAATACATGTGGGTAGCTGATCATCTCGGAGTCCCAGCCTTCATCTGATACATCGATGCCTGCTTTCGTGTCGTCACGCACCCAATCGATCAAATTGGTGCTGGACGCATAGCCGATGCGGTAGCCACGCTCCTTGCCTCGATAATGGCTGCTATAACGGTAGCAAAAGAACATGTGATATTGGCCGTTGGCGTAGAACACATCTGGGCTAGCTTGAGCTTCATCTTCTTCGATGCGACTCTCGATTAAGTCTTTATTGGACTTATTCCAGTGGATACCGTCGCTGGAAGTCGCCTTACGGATCTTATAGACTGGTTCTGCGCGCCCATCGACAATTTTCCACTTACGTCCTGCGATATACCACAGGTACCAAGTATCGTTAAAACGGCGGATCTTCGGCCCGCTCAACACGAAAGGCTCATCGGGTGAATACGACAAAACTGGGCCTGTGCCATGTTTGGTGAAACTTTTACCTTCATCATGGCTGGTCGCCACTCCAATCGCCACGTTAAATGGCACAGATTCGCAACGTGTCCAGCCTGCGTAATATGCGCGCACTTCATTGCCATGGCGAATCACGGAAACCGGATAGGTGCCAAATTCATCAAACTCGCCCAAGCCGCCCAAGCTCAGGATGGGCTTTTCACTGACATGCAGAACCTTAAAGAGATCCGCGCGATCCAAATCTACATAGGCAGAATAACTGATATACTGACCATTTTCATCTGTTGGCGGACGACAGGAGAAATAGACACGCACAAAATTGTCAAAAACCAACGTTGCCGGAGCTTGTGCAAATTCCTTCAACCAACTTCGGCCTTTCACTTCTTGTGGTGTAAATATTTTGCCTAACTTGTTCCACTTAAACATTGTTCAAATCAACTCATAATTAGTGGCGATGCAGGTCTGAATAGCATGGAGCGGATTGAACATCATCACGTCGATTATCGACAACCAGGGGATAAAAGGATTGCCAAACTGCGAATACTCAAACGGTTTCGATTGGATAAATTTTAAATCGATACCCTTCTGCTGAAATATTTCTTTTGAATATAGCTCTATTCCACCAATAGCATTGATATAGGTATTCACGCCGACTGCTTCACACAAGGCCAACACTTTATTCTGATTCTTTAGGTGGTGGTCAATCGCAATGCCGGAAGAAATTCTGATCTCGGTCGTAATGCCCAAATGCTTGCAGGTCTTGACAATAGAGTGGTGTAAGAAGCCAAATAGGTTCGCATCATTATGTCGTACAATCTGCTCAATCAGCGGATACGTCTGTTCAAAATATGGGGCACGTCGGTATGCTCCGGCAAATTGATTCAATAATGTATCACTTTTAAAATCCCCAGCCAACTCCCGTTCATATACATCAAGCGAGTCCGAACCGCTTTTTAACGGCAGCGAAAAGAGCACATCTCTGCCGTTCAGCAACATACGGTTACGGTTGATCCAGCCCTTTTTTGTATGTTTGATATTATCGTATACGACAAACACGTCCACCGCCGCAATGAGCTGGAAATAGCCGATATAGGGGAAAAAATATGGCTGCATGACGGCTAGCTTCATCTTTTATCGAACCGCAATGAGACGGCTAATTTCTTCAACCACCGACATCTCGAGATCAGGATAAATTGGCAAGCACAGTATTTGCTGCGCCGCAACGGTTGCTACTGGGAGATTCTCTCTGTGGGCAGAAGGCAAACCGCGATACATCGGGAAGTCTGATATCAATGGGTAAAAATAACGTCGAGGACAAATGCCATTATCGTTGAGTTTCTGATACAGATCATCGCGACTGATGGGATAGTCAGCATCTACTAGAATTGGAAAATAGGCATAGTTGGCTACTTTTTCACCCGCATCTTTCAGACAGCGAATTCCCTTCACGCCTTTTAGTCTTTCGCGGTAGGCTGCGTCGATCTCTTTGCGCCGCGCCAGGGCTTGATCTATATATTTCAGCTGCAATAACCCCATTGCCGAATTGAATTCGCTCATCTTGCCATTGATGCCGGCTGCGACTACCGTGACCTCGCCGACGTGACCAAAATTCTTCAGCTGATCAATGCGTACTTTGGTTTTGGCGTCGGGACAAACAATGGCACCACCTTCAAAAGTATTGAATACTTTAGTAGCATGAAAACTCACTATCGACAAATCGCCGTGTTTGAGGATGCTGCCACGATGACATTGCACACCAAAAGCGTGCGCCGCATCATAAATAACCTTCAGGTTATAGTTATCGGCAATCTTTTGGATAGCATCAACATCGCAGGGATGTCCGTAACAATGTACCGGCATAATAGCCGTCGTCTGCGGGGTGATGGCCGACTCAATCTTCGCTGGATCGAGGTTTAGTGTGTCTGGGTCGATGTCCACAAATACGGGCTTGATGCTATTCCATAGTAAAGAATGGGAAGTTGCAACGAATGAATAAGGAGTGGTAATCACTTCGCCGGTGATTCGCAAAGCCTGTAAGGCGGTGACCAAGGCTATAGTAGCATTGGTGAATAATGCAATATGTTCAACACCTAAATATTCACAGAGCGCTTTTTCCAGTTGCTGGTGAAACGGTCCCCCATTTGTTAGGATCTTGTTATCCCAGATCTTCTCTAAATAGGGAATAAATTCTTCCAAGGGAGGAAGATATGGTTGGGTGACATAGATGTTTTTTTTGCTCATGAATCCGAGATTCTCCCGCATTAGCATACAGTATAAGCCTGCAAAACAAGCAATATACAAATTGTCAATTTCTACAGCAATAACCAAATCCCTTGCTCTAGAGAAATTGCAAGCAAAATCACTTGACTCCTAAGAAAATATCAAACAGCGGAAATCTTCCATTTCGCGGGCTTAGAGTCAGCTATTAAAACCAATACTGGAGCCGTCATGCGTTCCCCATAAGCGCTTGAGTATTCGCCGTCCGTCAGCCGCCAAATACCTTGGTCAGAAGATATACGAACTTTAACAGCTCCAAGAGTCCACTCAGTCATTTTTTCACTGATCTGAATTCCCTTCCATTCTGGAGCAAAATGGAAATAGATCTGCCTGGGGCCGCCTTCATATTCATCGATTCCTTCTAGAAAATTATCCGATAAATTGAGAGTTCTTCGATGAACAGGACCAAATCCGCTTTGTTCTCCAACAAAAACACCATCTTCAAATCGGATGAATTTGGCCTTAGCCTTATCAGACATTTTAAAAAGCCCGTCATCCCCATTTTGCTCCTTGCCTTCAACCGTCAGAGTATTGTGCATCGCTGTAGAACGAAAGAGCCTTCTTGCTTTGGGTATGGGTGTATATACATAGGTACCAGGGTCAACGATCATGGATATGCCATTAACAGCTAACTCGAAGGAAAGCTGATCATTGTGGGCGTGGCCTCCATTCCCATTTTGTCCAATTGAGCCGCAGCGCACTGCAAGAAACCATGGGTTCGCGTTCTGAATAAACAGGCCGAAATTTGGGTAGGAGCTTAAAGCCCTGGCTTCCTCTGAAAAAGAACTTAGCTGGGATTCGATGACAGATGTTAAATTCTTCAAGTTTCGAATGGGAGGTATCAAATAGCGATGATCCAACATGTGGGAATCAGGGAAGAGCTTAATGAACCTACCGCTATCATTGTCCCCAATTTGAACAATTTGACCATCTGGCTTTGTGATATCACGGATAAAATCGCCCATCTTTTGGATTCGATTGAGATACTCCTCTGGGAATTTCACCTCATTTTCTAATGCAAGGGCAGTGGCGTATACAACCATCTCTGCTGAAAGCCTGTGGTAGCACGTAGAAGCCTCAAAATTGCTTCCATCTTGGTTGAACTGGGAAAGAACCTCGTTGATTAACTCCTGCACAGAAAAACCGAACCAGGAATCAGTTTCTGGGCTTGAGGGCAAATAAGAGGACACAAACAGGAGTCCAGCAATATTGGCAAGATAGTGATTGGAGCGGAGATGGGGATCCCATTCAAGATGATTGAAGATATGATGCCCATGTTCATAGACGCTCCGAATAAAGACTTCCATAAATTCAGAATCAAACTTTGCACCATAAGCGGAGAAGAGATCATATGAAATTAGCCAGTTGGCAATTCGGATGCCAACATCCATCGTACAAACCCAGTTCACTCCATATCTGGGCGGATTGGATGAAATGAAGTCTAAGATTTGGTTCTGAAATTCAGAGATGTATATAGCTTTGTTCTCCAAAGCATACCCCCAAGCGAGAGAGGGTAAATGCTGCATCCGTGAAAGCTCCCAAGGAACCTTCACATCAGCACCCATATCAGCCCCGTACTTGATATTCAGACTCCAAGTGTCTTCATTCCATCGATAGCCCGACTTAAAATCCAATTGCCAATCAATAGGAAGATAAGGAGTTCGGATCAAATTATAAATCCGATTCGATTCAATCAGGTTCTTGTCGTTAACTCCTCCTTTTCCTGAAGGAGGATATTGGAACTCTTCAATCCCTTTGCACTTCATTCCAGAGGAGACCCTCACCCACCCAGAACCCAAGAGATCAAACTCATGATTTAGATAGTACTCATTCAATTGACGAATGCCTATTTCGGGAAGGGGAGAGTTGATTTTATGTATGAAGCTATTCAGATAGGCGTGAGGATAATTCTGAGAATAAGTAGGAAATCTCTCATCAAGATACTTTTTCTTCCTCGCCGCATAGTCCTTCTTGAGTTTATGTACTATTTTTTTGAGAACAATATGCGGAGGCAATGACAAAGCCCGCTTGATATAGTGAAGCGTTTTCAAGTCGAAACATCCCTGTTAAGGGATTCATTCTAATAACGTAAGGGCCAAATGTAAAGCGGCTTTACATTGATACTGCCTTACAGACAAAAAGTCTTCCAATGGGCGCTCTGTTTTATGCTTTGGGGCTAGGTGAGATTATGATGGTGTTGTCAGGGGCCAGCAAGCGGGGCTATTTTTCCCCTTCCGCATATTCAATTAATGCAGATCCCCAGGGAAATTCCATTTTGTAAGACGACCCATCTTTTAGGAATCGCATTTCAAATTGAGCAACACCCCCTAACGCTCCGCCCGTCTGAGGTATGCAAATTTGATTTTCAGATTGACCTATCGGAAGAATTTTTTTTATGACATCTCGTCCAGAAGTCGCAATACATTCTACAAGATCTTCATTTTCTGGTACGTGTATAAAGTACGTTGTCGCTGGATAAATGGCAGTAAGAAGGGCCGCCTTTAAAATGGTTTTTCCCGAATGATCTTTTAGAACCATTGGTCTAGGATAAAAGCTGACGTCTTTGGTACTCGTTCCGTCTGCTGAGCTAATTCGCCAAGTTACTTGTTCTCCAGGAAGGTATCCTTTTGAAGACACCAATGCACCATAAGATGGCTTAATATTTTGAGCACACATGGCATTTAAAGTAGCCTGCTCAAAATCGCAGGGCAAAAAAGCATTGGGGTCTCTCTGTAAAATTCTGCGGCAGTAAACACCATAAGGACTCTCTCCTGGAAATTCCTTAAAATTCACAAGTACGTAAGTCTGGTTGTTGTCTTTTGATGCGCCCTCCTCCAGATCATGTGAGGCAGAGTTTTCCGGGAATCGCTTTATTTCAATCATTGGATCGTTCTCAGGGAATAGAACATTTCTGATAACCGACGCCGTATAAGCAGTCAAGGGCATAAATTTTGACAGTTCTTGCTCAATCTCCTCTGTGTTTTTAGTACCACCGGTAATGCTTATAAGATAGTCAACAAATGCCATCGATCGCATGTGTTCATTTAGTACATCTGTCGAGATAATTTTTTGACTAGGTTCGCCAGCATTTTGAACAAGGGTAGATTGCAAAGCATCATTAGAGGTCGTTTGAGATGTTTCATGAATGGAACACGCCGCGCAGACTATAACTATGGAAAATAGCCATTTAGGCAGAATTGGAGTAATGGTGCTGTATATTTTTCTTTTCATGTTATCGTTTTGCATTGGCAATATTTTTAGTAGTTCGGCATTCTTGGACGATTTTCAGAGCTTCATCAAATGTTTCCTCCATTAGATCGATAAGAACCTCATCTTCAATAACTTTGCCAAGCTTAACCGTACCGTCTGCTCGATTGATGTTAGGCAGTTTTTTCTTTTGCAGCTCCGCAGAACAATAATAAATCCCTCTCTTCCCCTGACTGATGTAAGCTACACTCCCATCAGTATAATGTGAACCATCATCCCTCAGAAACGAAATGGATATATGCGCCCGACACCACGTGAATATCTTATCGGCATTTGCCAAAGTAAACGGGAATTCCCTTAAATACGGCCGAATCTTTTCATGCTGATTAATTTTATTTATTAGTTTTTCAGTGACCAAAACAAACAGTTCTCTTGCTTCGTCAATTGTCGCATGTCTATTGGCATCAAAAAACATTGTTATCTGCTCAACATCCTGAGGCATTCTGCCTCCGCTTCCCGAACATGTAAGCCCGTATTCTTTTTCCATCTCCTTTGAAAATGACCTATTAATTTCATTTACATACTTTCCATACGGCGCCACCTGACCTTCTTTCGCCTGTGCGCTGCATCCAAAAACTATTAAAATCAGAAATAAATTAACGAAATTTTTCACCATAAAAACCATAATTTCCTGAGAACCCTTTAATTCAGCACCAATGTCCTATTACGGTTTTGTATTGGCAATGTTTTTAGTAGTTCGGCTTTCTTGGACGATTTTCAGAGCTTCATCAAATGTTTCCTCCATTAGATCGATAAGAACCTCATCTTCAGTAACTTTGCCAATTTCAACTGTACCATCAAAATCAATGAAGTTAGGCCCCTTTCTCTTCTGGATTTCTGCAGAACAATAATATACCCCTCCCTTCCCCTGACTGATGTAAGCTACACTCCCGTCAGTATAATAGGAACCATCATCCCTTAGAAACGAAATGGATATATGCGCCCGACACCAGGTGAATATCTTATCAGCATTAGCCATAGTAAACGGGAATTCCCTTAAATACGGCCGAATCTTTTCATCCTGATTAATTTTATTTATTAGTTTTTCAGTGACCAAAACAAATAATTCTCTTGCTTCGTCAATTGTCGCATGTCTATTAGCATCAAAAAACATTGATATCTGCTCAACATCCTGAGGCATTCTGCCTCCGCTTCCCGAGCATGTAAGCCCGTATTCTTTTTCCATCTCCTTTGAAAATGACCTAATAATTTCATTTACATATTTTTCATACGGCGCCACCCGATTTCCTTTCGCCTGTGCACTGCATCCCAAAACTATTAAGATCAGAAATAAATTAACGAAATTTTTCACCATAAAAACCATAATTTCCTGAAAAATTCTTGATAGATTTTGTTATAGCCCCTGTATATGTCCTTCCTAAAAAAGCGTGATCAGCCAAATAGAAACTTCTCTCACTCCATCTAGATGAACAAGGAATAACCCTTATATCGCAATCACTATGCCCAATCACCGAATTGGTTACTAGTGACCCCACCACACCAAAAATTGAGGCAGGGACGTGGGGCAAACCCAGCCCTCCAGTAACTAAATCCTGAGTTGAATAGTAATTCACGGCCTCAATCCCTACATTTTTTGCTATAGGTAAAGCTGGAGCAACACTTACCAAAAGTAGTTGAGTTTGAAGTATTTTTTGCTGCTCATAAGGCATTCCTTGTATCGCTCTTTTATCAATAAGCCCCCCTCGACTGTGATCAAAATGAGCCCAAACAGCACCAAGTGACATGAGAACCCCAGAATGATGAAATACCGCTGGATTCACTTTATGAAGAGCTGTAGATACTGCGATCATAAAATTCCGGGCTAGGGAGACCTTACTCGTCTCAACACCACTGAGTTCATTGCCAGTTCCAACTAGATCATTAAATATTCCGTCGGTTCCATGATACCTACCAATGAAAAGAGTTCCAAATTCCAGGTTTTTTATCATAAAATCGCAAGCATCCTTAAACTCTCCTCGATGGACATTGATGCCGTGAGTGAGAGAAACGATGCCGATTTGCCTACTTTTGGCTGAGAATAGCTCGCCATGATCAAAGAGATTGAAACTCCCTTTCTGCTCCTCATGTGGCGTTAACTTGAGCTCATGCCAATGTCCAAAAGAGAGGAAATAAT
Organism: Chlamydiota bacterium; assembly: GCA_031423235.1. Taxonomy (GTDB): domain Bacteria; phylum Chlamydiota; class Chlamydiia; order Chlamydiales; family SM23-39; genus REEB52. The sequence goes on from JANPFC010000088.1 coordinate 25,846, forward strand.
CAATAAATACACCTCCTTCTTGCATCCTGATGCTCATGAGAGAATTGTCTATCGGGATGGATCTGATTTGCACAGTAATCTGCGCAGGCTGCAGAACCCCGAACGGATCTTGGGAGGCTAGACCGAAGAGATCGAGCCGGTTTAATGGGCTGTTTCGAACGAAGGCGTATAGGTTCGCGCCGTCGGCATAGCCTGCGGGGTCGGGACTGAGCCAGCGGCCTAGGGATGGGTCATAGAAGCGGAGGCCGAAAAATACGAGGCCTTCTTCTGCGCGCTTAGAGGAAAACCGCCAGGGGTTGAGGGTGGAGGAGAGCTTCTCTTTGCCAAAGGCGTCGATTTCATACTTTTCAGAAAGGGTTCCGTCTGGGGAAAGGAGGGCGATTATGTTGCCATTAAAATCATGCAGGGGGGCGTAGACTGTTTGGTTGATTTCGATGGCTATGGCGGCTCCTATATCGCCAAGGATCCCAAGGCCCAGAACTTTAAGTTCTAGGAGATTGCCGTTTTCGTCCTTCGTTCCTATTTCATGGTCTTGGTTGTAAAGATAGAACTGCTGGTGCTCTTTTTGCCAAGTATTGTTGATGTAGAGGTACACTTCTTTCGCAAAGAGCCTGGATAAGGGGTCGTAGAGATAATGGACCTTTTTTTGCTGGGGAGTGGTGATGTCGGTGAGACGGCCGAGTGGATCAAACTCGTACTGGATGGTTGTATCGGCAAGGGTGCGATGCAGGGGATTGCCATCGGGGTCGTAGGTTAGGGTGGCGTCGGGAGTCGCGGAGATTTGATTCAGATCATTGACTTGGAATTGGAGCGGATTGCCAATCGAATCAAAATGGTAAGTCTGAGGGCCTTCTTCTTTGAGCTGATTAAGGGCGTCGTAGGTGCAGTTTTTTGTGCCAAATAGGGAGTTTTGAGTTTGGGTGACTAGGCCGGAGGGGCCGTAAGAGATGGTCTGGTTGAGGTGGGGACTGGATTGGGTTGAGGGGCGCTCGAGAAGATCGTGGGTCGTTTGGATGGAGCCTATATTGTATATGAGCTGTTCGTTTGAAACGTGCCCGTTGGGATCAAAGTTGCGGTATTGGTGTTCGTAGAGAAGGTTGCCGCGTGGACTTTTCCGCTGAACTGCGGTGATGTGGGCTCCTTGGGAGGGATAATGGATGGAAGACTGGTCTGGAAGGGTAAAGGAGATGCAGCGTCCGATTGCATCGTAGGTCCATGTGGAGGTTTGGTTGCGTTGGTCTGTTTCTGATGTAAGTTGGCCAAAAGCATTGTAGCTGCGAGTAAGGGTTGTGCCTTGGACTAGGTCGGTGATTTGGTAGGGGTCGGGACCTTCTTTATAGTGATATTGGTAGTGGATTTTTCGGTCTAGGGAACTTAGTTCTTGGAGGCGGTTTGCGCCATCGTATGTGTAGTGGAGGCGGATTCCGCTTGGGAGAGTCTTCCATTCTAGGCGGCCTCTTATGTCGTATGTGTAGGTGGTGGTCTTTTGGCCGCTTTCTGTTTCTGAGGTAATCCGGCCCATAGTGTCGTATTCCCAGGTGGTAGAGATTTGCTTGAGGAGCTCGTTGTCTTTGTAGATGTGGGAGATGCGCTTTGCCCTGTTTCCTGAGCGGGTATAGAGAAATTCTTCTTTGAAAACGGTCCGGCCTTGTGAGTCCTTTTTTTCTCGAGAGATGAGGCGCTCGCCAGCGTCCATTGTCTCTATAGTTGATATGCCAAGGGGATCTAGGGTCGTTTTCTGGAGTACTTTTTGGCCTAGATCGTTTTCGAAAAACTCATCGTATAGGAATTGTGTAATGTCTTTGTTCGGATCGGTATATTGGGAGATCTTGCCATCTTTATAAGCGATTAGATCGGTGGCTTCGCCTTGCGAGGTGATGCGAATTACTTTTTCTTTTCGATTCTCGTGGTCGTAGATGAACTGCATCTTGTTTTCTATGCGTCCAAGTGTGTCTAGTTCCCACTGCTCTTCGATAAGCCCTTCGATGTTGTGTTTCTGAATGAGTGCGACAAATCCATTGTCGGTCTTCTCTAAATAGCCGAGTGGGTCGTAGGTGAATGTGGCTTTTCGGTCTTCGGCCTCTTCGGAGATCTTTCGGCCTGCCGCATCGTAGAAAAAGAGGGTCTTTAAGCCTCTTGCGTCTGTGTGTGTAAGTGGCTGGAAGGCGCTGTAGGTCCAACTTTCGGAGAGGAGCTGTTTTTTCTCTTTGGAATAGGTGGTTTGGGAAGTTATGCGCTTAAAGAGATCGTAGCTGAAACGGACTTCTGTTTGGTCGGGATAGAGGGTCTTGCTTAGGGTGCCATTTTTGTTATAGATATGACGAATCTCTGTTCCGTCAGCTTGGATGATTAGGGTTGGCTTACGGAAAATGTTGTAGGAGGTCTGAGTCTTTTCTTTTAGGGGCATTTCGGCGGAGATGAGGTTCCCTTGCACGTCATACTCAAACTTAGGTGTGGGATTGTATTTTTGTCCTTCTTCGTCTTTGCAGGCGGGGAGCTTTGTCGTCTTGCGATTTCCAAAGGAGTCATAAGTGTGGGTGGTCTGATTGGATTTGAAGTCTGTTTGGGTTAGAACTCTTCCCTTTACATCGTATGTCGTCCTCGTAATCTTGCCTGTAGAAGGCTCTTCACAAGAATTGGGTCTATTGGCTCGGTCGTAGTGGAAGATTTTTTTGGAAGAACCAACTTCCTTGGATTCTTTGAGGCTGCCTTGGGGAGTGTAGAGATAGGTGTTCTCTTTATTAAGGGGAGTTGTTTTACGCTTGACTAAACCAAATTGGTCATAGTCCGTTGTGAGGGTATATCGGCTTTTGTCTGAAGAGTCGAATATCTCTTCGGTATGAACTTTGTGATTCAGATACGTATACTTGGTCTTTTTTAGAAGCTTTTTAGCTTGTTCAACTGGGTCCCAGTAAGATTCAGTAATGCAATCGGGCAGGCTAGTTAAGGGGTTGAGTTCGTAAGTTTTCTCTAAACGCTGGGTTACCCCTATTTTGTCTTCGGGGTTTTGCGTGGTCCCATCATCGATAATTTCAAGTGTGAGGAAGTTGTCATCATTGTATGTGGAGAATTCACGGATGAGGGTTTTGCCCTGTTTGTCCTTGGTCAGTTTTAAACTGCAGAGATCGGTTTCTGGCTTGTAAAAATACTCATAGGTTGGACCGTCTTCTTCGCTTTCAGTTTTCAGAAGATTGAAGCGATCTTTGTAATAGGTGTAGGTCTTTCGGTAGCGCTCGCCGCCACTGGGAGTGCCGTCAGAGGAGATTTTAAGGGAGGCAGCCTCTTCTCCTGTGAAATAGCCCCAAAGTACCTCTTCAATAACATTGCCATCTTCGTAGGTGAATGTTTTCGCAAAAAGAGGCTGCTGCATTTCATCAAACATCGCTTTACAGCGCAGTTCTGTCCCTTTCCAATAAAATTTCTGCGATGAGGTGAGCTGATTTTTCTCATTAAAGTATTCGATGAGTGTAATTCGGCCTGAGTCATGATGGTAGCGTGTCAGGAGCTCTTCAGCGTCGTAAGCATCTGTATGGTTGGGAAAATAGGTAAAATGAGCAACTGTCACATCTTCGCCATTAGCACCTACTGGCGCGATGATCTTCTCCACTTTGTCGATGTGGGTTTCTTTTTTATGCGGAGATTTTGCCCATTTCCTCTCTTGTTCCTTGTTGGAGGGAAGGTAATATTCGACTTTGAAAGGTTCCTTCCCGGCAACTTCGATAGAGGACAACCGGGCTCCTATCCCTTTCCGGCCAGGAACTAAGTGAAAGCGCTCCTTAGGACGGCAGTTGCTATGAAATTCACTTAAGTATTCGCGGGACTCGTGTTGGATTGTAAAGTATTGGAACTGCTTCCCGTCTGTTGCTTTAAACTGAAGGCTAAAGGGTTTGTCTTTCGCCTGCTTGATGTATTCGATGTCTACAGCCGCATATATTTTCGTGCCTGAGGGATTTCTCGACTCGATCCGCTCTAGATGAGTTGACTTTTCGCTATGGATATAGCGAAGCTGATGTCCACTTGGAAATTTCTCTTCGGAAAGCAAGTAGTAACACCAGCCAAGCCCCCCAGGTTCAAGATGATGGAGCTTTGGACCTCGATAGGTTCTGCTTCCTCCGTCAGGAAGAAATAGGGTTGCGGAGCCCGCCTTTAAATCAAGCTTAAGGAGGTTATTCTGGGGATTATTTCGGCTGCTTAGCTTGCCTGATGACTGACTAATAGAGTGAGTGGGCTTCAGGACAATTATATGTTTGCTTGCTTTGTCTATATGGCTGTATGCATAGGTGATAGAGCTCCCATTTGGCTCCGATAGATGGACTTTAAAGGCAGTTCTATCAGCGTGTGTTTGGATGAGAAGATTTTCATGGGGAAATAGGCTCCATCCTCCTTGGATCACCCACCCTTGGCGCACTGCTTTGAAAAGGAGATCGGTATTGTTCTTTGATCGTTCCAATGCACCAGAACTTGAGTACGTGCGCACAATGGGAATGGGGATGGCTCCTTGGATCAGCGCATCTTGAGATGAGAGATTTAAACTCCCCGTAATCACATTGACGTGATGGAAAATCGTTGGATCTTCGCCTTCAGAAAAATTCTCTTGACATCCTCCCCTTCCTAAAGGAAGGGGATTCCTACGGCGTTCAGTTAGAAACTAACTGACTTACTTCGGTGGGTTCCTGCTTCTTCGAGTGGCCTATCTGCACCATCTCTCCACAGGCTAACAAGCGATATCCTCGCTCTAGTATATTCATTGCGCCGACCACGTCGGCATTATTCTTATAACTGCAATTCACACACTCAAACAGAGCCTGTGTCTTGCGGCTTTCTTCTGAAATATGATCGCAATGGGGACAGGTTCGGCTTGTATTTTGCGGGGGTACAGCCAGCAGCATTCCGCCGTTCCATTCCAGTTTATATTCCAAC
>JANPFC010000089.1:0-14429 GCA_031423235.1 Chlamydiota bacterium
ACATCGCTTCTGCAGAAGACCGTGCTCAGGTTAATGGGGGCTCCGTTCATTGATGAAGTGCTAGTTTCCACGAATGAACTGCATCTCGCCCTTGTAGAAGAGCAGTTGGAGAAAATTGGCGCCAAATGCCCCATCCTTGTAGAGCCGCTAAAAAGAAATACAGCTCCCGCCATTGCCCTTGCGGTCAAAGTTTTGCAATCGGAGCACGGCGTCAAAGAATCTGAACCGATTTTAGTCGTCCCTTCAGACCATCTCATCGAACCTGAAGTGATTTTCTTACACGCTTTGGAGCAGTTGGATCCGAAAAATAAAATCATCACATTTGGAATACGCCCCACGAAACCTGAAACTGGGTACGGGTATATTGAAATTGGGAAGAAGTTCAACACGCTCACGTTCGATGCGAAGAGGTTTGTCGAAAAACCGGACCTTGCAACTGCTGAAAAATATGTGGTCAATCCCCACTTTTTCTGGAACTCGGGGATGTTTTTGTTTACGGCGGAGACGTTTTGGCGTCAGCTTAAACTCCATGCTCCTCAGATAACGCCTCTCTTTGAATTGAATTTGAGCGAAGTGATTAGACGATTTGGGGAACTTCCCGATCTGTCCATCGACTACGCAATTATGGAGAAATCAAAGGATATCCTCGTGTGTCCCTTGGCCATTTCTTGGTCCGATGTAGGTTGCTGGGACAGCGTTTATGATGTAATGGAAAAAGATCAGGATCAAAATGTGAAGATCGGCCAGGTTTTAGCCATCGATACCACCAATAGCCTCATCATCGGCGGAAAAAGGATCATCTCCACCATCGGCCTTGACGATCTCCTCATCATCGAAACCGACGAGGCGATCTTAATCAGCAAAAAAGGGGAATCTCAAAGAGTGAAAGCTCTCCTTCAAGAGTTGAAAGCCAGAGCCGCAAAAGCAGTTGATGTAAAAGATTTTTAAGTTGAAAATATTCGTCCAAAATATGGAGGAGTATGTCTAATATTGTTCGGGTTGTGGATCTTCCTTGGGAAGAGCAGCTGCGGTCTGTCGATTTCTTAATTGCTATGAAACATTCAATCGACAGTAATCCTCTGGTGCCAAATGAGTGGAAACGGGATGCCTATACTTATGTAACGGATCGTGTTTGCGATTTGGCTATTGGTCGCGTATTCCGCGATTACCAAATCATAGCACCCATCGACTACAGTCAATTCTGCCTTAGACTTTTTTCTGTTCGGACCACAACTACCAATTCTTACCTGTTTATACATGGCCGATTGGTTGCAATACGAAGAGATGTCGTGTTGAAGGTCTCAGCTGCCGAGAATGGACCTTGATTATTCCCAAAGAGCAGAAATAGGAACAGCTAAAAGATCCGGCCCGAATGAAAGGGTTTGATGCCCTGCATAAAGAACGATCCCACGCAAGAAATCCTCTCCTATAGATTCCTTCATGATTCGGAAATGCTTAAAATCTTCAATCCCTACGGTCTCGCTGCTTTTGACTTCAATTCCTACAACCTTGCCCGACTCGTGTTCCAGAATAATATCTACTTCTTGATGCGTGTCTGTATGAAATTGGAATAAGTTGATTTTTTTTGGATGCCAGGTTGTTTGTTTGAGCAGCTCCAAGACAACAAAGTTTTCGGCCGCTCTGCCAAGAATTCTGGGGGATTGTGCTAACCTGACCTCATCGAGATTTAATAGCTGCAGCAAGATAACTGTATCGACAAAAAACACCTTAGGCGATTTAACTAACCGTTTTTTTATGTTTCGGCTCCAAGAAGGCAAAGTATGAACGATAAAAAGGCTGTGCAGGATTTGAAAGTAGCGCCGCAAAGTAGTCATCGGAATTCCTGAATCTTTAGCCAAATTTCCATAATCTAATAACGAACCTACCTGATTTGCTATCGCTATAAGTAGATTTGGAAGCTGGATAATCCCCTCAATTTGAGCCAGATCACGGATGTCCTTTTGTAATATCAACGAAAGATATCCATCTGCCCATTCGGATCTTTCCTCGTGATTTTTAAGAGTTTGAACCTCTGGATATCCACCTCGAATGATCCTGTCAACGAGATCATTTTTTGTAAAATGAGAGGATGGAAAAATGGGGTTGTTTGAAAATGCGATTTCAAGAAATCGCTCTTTTTTACCTAGAATTTCTCCCTGTGAAAGCGGGTAGAGTTCATATAGAAGCATTCTTCCAGCTAGAGAATCGCCAAGTTTTGGAACAACAAGTGGATTTGCAGACCCTGTAAGCGAGTACCGTCCGGGAATCCGATGTAGATCAATATCTTCTTTGATCGGCAAGAACAGTTCGGGAACCCTTTGCACCTCATCAAGAATAACCGGTTTGGGGACTGAACGGATAAATCCTACTGGATCATTGCTGGCTGCAGCCAAGGTTGGTAGGTTGTCAAAAGTTGCATAGTGGGCATTCTCCTCTTTAGCAATTGCCTTCATTAAAAAGGATTTGCCTGATTGCCGGGCGCCTACTAACAATATCGCCGGGCTCCGCTTTCTCCCGCCTAACACCTTGTCAGTCAATGATCTATGGTATTCCATTGTAAATTCTCCGCCTAATGGTCTGAATTTTACCATTTGGTGGTTTTATTTACAAATGGCTGTCATTAGGCCTCTTGCGTAACTAAGGGTTCGTCAGTTTCCGGGAGTCGACGAACCCTTAGTTACGCAAGAGGTCTATTAAGCCCTTTCGGCTTTCTAGGTAGGGAAGGCAGAGAGAGGCAAAACAGAGAAAACAGACCGTAATTCAATTAGAGGCCTGAAACAATTTGAGAGTATGTCTTTGGGTGATTTAATAGTTTTAACTGGCGACGTCTAAAATAGTATTTCTCATTATTATAGATCGGTTCTTCAAATCCTGCATATTCTATAGAAAACGAAACAACCCACCCGGGAAATTCATTATAGGGGTGAAGATCTACGAGCGCCTCATTGACGATGATCATTGCCTGTTGAGTGGCTTGCTGGAGACAGTCTTTGTAGAAAATACGGAAAGGAACTCCTAAACTTCCATTAGGATAGTAGATGCACCAGGCTTCTTGGTTGGAGTCTTCATAGAGAGTTCCCAAGGACCAGGTTCCTGGAGCTCCTGAGGGGTCGAAGGGGATTCCATTTATGGAGGCGCCGATCCCCCAGATATTTAAGGCTTGTAGGGCAGTATAGATTCTCAATGTTCCAGCAGCATTGATCTGGGCTGTCCCATCCATGCTGAAAAAGCCAGGGCCAATCAATGGAGCCGCTGGGAAGTCGTTATCAACTACGAGATCGACAAAGTTGCCGGTTGAGGTGATGTTAGCAAAACCCACCAAGAACATATTATTGCCAGTGATCATTGTTATCGGACCTGCGGTCAAAACATCTTGGACAACAAATGTATTATTTTCGGCAATCGTAAAGATCTCTCCCGTCGTAGACTGAAGGCTTATAGGATCTCCATCAAGAACTATGTTATTACCGGCATCGAGCAAAATATTGCCCCCTGCCGTAGTTTGAACGCTTCCTCCAGTTCCGGTTGCCGTACCAACCAAAATATTGCCAATATTAGTCAATAGAGTGATATTTCCGGTTGTAGCTAGAATATTCTCATCGACCAGTATATTTCCGTTGGTAGACTGGAAAAATTGGTTCCCAACTCCCGATGTGAAAGAAGTTGCATTTCCGCTGACGAGAATATTGCCTACAGCTTGCGACTGAATAGATCCTCCGCCGGAACTTACAGTGCCGCCTGTCTGAAGGATAGCGCTCGTGCCAAACGGAGCTCCAAATCCAGCATCGAGAAGGATCGGCCCTCCGGCCGAAGTGATATTCTGGGTGATATTCAAATTCCCGAGTCCTGAATCATCGTGGTCGGCAATTAAAGTTACTGGCGAAGCGCCGGATGTCACGACAGGGACAGTGAGGATATTGAGGTTGTTGTTCGCGCTGACATAGATCGAGTTTGAGGTCCAGGGGTTAGCGGTGCCGACGTTAATCGCTATATCGTTAAATGAATTGAGGCAGCCGCAGCTTGCTAAATTGCCAATAGACCTTCCGTTAAATGTTGGCCCGTCTGAGCCTGCAATTTCAATAAATCCGGAAGTTGTGTTGATGTCGATAATATTTCTTAGACCGAGAGTGCTTCCTATGATCATATTGGAAGGAGAAGGCATCGTATAAAATGTAGTAGTGGCGGCTGTATAGGTATCCCCGCTATGCAAAATAATATTTGGAGAGGTTGTTGTGAATGTATGAGGAGCTATAAGTCCTGCAACAGGAACAAGAGGGACAATACTGCCATTATAAGGTGTAGGGAGTGCAGTAAGATTATACAGGGAGGTGTCTACAGCAATCGCACCTACCCCATCGCAGGCAATGGCTGGGGAGTTGGCCCCTACTGGGGTTCCTGCAAGTATATTCACTCCATTAACAATTGCTACTTGAGGGACCCACAACTCTCCAATGTTGAAGCAGCTGTCGGCTTCAATAAAATAGCCATTGAATGTTGGAGCGCCAAAACTTGCAGTGGCAAGAGTGCTTCTCGAAGTGCCCGATGAAGTAAGGATTATATCTCCGCCTGCTCTCATGGATGTATTCTGAGGCCCTCTGACAGGACCAACTCTTTCTGAGGGCACTAGAGCAATATTTAATGTCGAAAAATTATTGAATGCACGAATACTTCCTCCGATCCAGATATGGAAAGTAAAATCAGTTCTTGAGATATCAATTAGTCCTGTCTGAAATCCCGTTGGAGCGGCATTGCTCCCCCCATCGCTGGATCCCAAGATATAAAAATCCCCAAGTGCGTTAACAAAACAGGTAGGATTGACAGTGGGAACTGCTACAGGTCCATAAGCGGGAGAGAAAAAGCCTGTTTGATTTAGTCTCGCATCAAAGTAGGTATTGCCGCCAATATTGGCTGTTATGGAAGTGGCGCCAAGGGGAGGCCCTGGAGCGCCTCTAGTTCCAATAAATGCGGAGCCGCCCAACCCTCCACCAGTTACACCTGCAACCCTCAAATTCCTGCCTACATTGAGAAGAATGTTAGTTATTGCGGTATGTCCGGTGATAATAGTACCAGAAAAAGTTCCTATAAGGGATGTATTAGCATTGGTAAAAAGGTTCAGATCTCGACCGGCATTTACAGTGATATCGCCTGTGTAATTGTAGGTGCCGGCTTGAATAAGACCAATGATAGAAGTGGAATTCGCAAGCATTCCGCAAATAAGAGAAATATCCTGCCCTGCTGTTACAGTAATATTGGTTGTAACGGGCGTACCTGCCGGAACTCCATCAAATGCCCAGACTTTCCCAATTCCTGAACCTTGCCCGAAAGCTAGTACACCAATGCCAGACTGGGCTGTGATATTGCCAGAGGCTTCTACAGTTATATCTCCCGATCTAATTACCCCCGCTCCAGCAGTTTGTCCTGGACTTCCTATAATAGCAAAACTGTTTCCTCCGGCACTCGCTGCAAGAAGCGAAATATTTCCTGCCGCCGGGTTTGCAGCTCTTCTCGCAGAGACAAACACATTGCCATTATTGGTGCCGATAACAGCTTGCCGCCCTATACCGGCAGTAAGGTTTACATTTCCATTCTCTGCGATGACAGAAAGGTTTGCGCCAACAGGCGAAGCGGTGTTTCTGATGCCTGAAGTAGCCGCTGCAGCATTCACATTTATATCGCCATTTAAAGCCAATAGCGAGACGTTTGTCCCTGCAACTGTGGAGCTAATCAAGTGATTGACATTGATCCCGCCTGCAGCAATGATCGTTAGAGTATGATTTGTGGCAAGGGGATTAACTATAGTAATAGGTGAAGTGATGGTGATATTACCCGGACCTGCGGTAGGGGTGCCGATCGTTTGGATGGTAACATTATTGGTATTTAGAGAGGTCGTTACGTCTGCTGCTCTCAATATAGCCCCTGCGCCCGTTGGAAAGGCTAGAGTAAAGGGTGCAGGAGGACCAGACACATTAACGTTCGCTGCGGCAATTGTTAGATCTAATGGATCGAAAAGAAGAGTTCCTGTTTTCCCAGATAGAGCAGATGTATTGGCTATTCCTTGAAAATCGAGGTAGCTCATGCTAGATATTTCAATAAGCCCTCCGTCTCCACCGAGCATCCCCCCTTTTGCTGAGAGGGCGCCGTAAGCTTGGTTCAACTCTTCGGCCCAGAGAATGATCGTTCCGCCATTGCCGGATTCAAGAGCATCGACAGAAATTGTCGAGCTGGGAGAGAAATAGACCATATCCGCATTGGGGATGTTGGAATTTTTCCCTTGGTAGTCGCCGCCGATCAATACCGTTCCAGAGGGGATCTCAATGCTGGAATGATCGAAAAGCCCCACCTTTTTTCCAAGGAGGCAAACGCGATCTTTTGCTTTGATTGTCCCGTGATGAAAAACGTCTGCGCCAACGCCCTCAAATCGCCAGTTTTCTTGTGGCTCTTTATAACAGTCGTTATGAAGATCGAATGCACTGGCGATCAAAGACTGCACATCGACTCGAGAGTCCTTCCCAAAAAAGACCCCATTCGAGTTGATCAGGATGCATTGGCCATTTGAGATGAGCTTGCCCATAATTTGGGAAGGCTCGGCCCCTATAACGCGATTTAAAACAGCAGAAGAGGAATCTTGCTGGATAAAAGTCACACTTTCATGGGTGTCGATCGAGAAAGAACCCCAGTCTATGACAGTGCGATCTGTCGTTGTCAGTTGAAGGTCATTCGAGATAATCTCAAGGTTTGCACTCCCGCAAGAGACGCTCATCTCCTGAGGAAGTCCCCAAATAGTAGAAAATACGGTTGTGAGAACCGCGCCAGTCAGAAATCTCTTCATGTTTTGAAATATTAAATAAAATGAAGTAAGTATGCAAATTTTTAATGTAAATGGTCTGAATTTAGAGGGTGGATTTATTTGCTGGCAGCTGTGAGGGTTCGGCTTTCTAGATAGGGAAGGCGGAGGGCTGCAAAACAGAGAAAGCAGACAAACCATGTCAGATGGTGGTTGAGATTATGATTGCTCGCCGCAAATGAAAGAACGTTGATTAACCCCACCATTTGGATTTTTGCAAGGAAGGTCGAGGTTTGGTCGGGATTTGGCCGTTTGTGCTTAAAAAAGGCCTCTATAAACGAAATGAATAGGCTTCCAAGTAGAAGGATGGTTCCCACAAAGCCAAGCTCGAAAAGAAGCTGCAGATAGACATTGTGGATATTCGTTAATGATGCAAATCCCGCTCCCCAGAATGTCTGGTCTTTAACCTGCTCAATCGTCTCCATCCACATAAAATATCTGTCCCCCAAAGATCCTTGGTCGATTCTCTGTGTAAAGCCATGCGACAGAATTTGAAACATATTGACTTTGCAAAGGAGAAGAAGACTGAAGACGGCGGTTATAAAGAGGGCGGCTGAGGCGAGGATTTTGAGAAAATAGCCCGATTTCCACGCAATATAGATCGTGCTGACTAGAAATGAGAGATAGGCCGCACGGGTCGTTGTCAGGAGGAATGCGAGAAATGTGGAGAGGAATAGGAAGATGAACCACTTTTTGGAAGGGGTGAACTCAGATTGCCTTTTCTCTAGGAAGATGATGGCGAGAACAGAGAGGACAAAGCTGGATACAATCCCATATTCATTCGGATAGGAGCCTGGAGAAAATCGGAGAAGGCCAAAGCCGAATTGAGTCAGAACAGAAAAGCGGGAAAGGATGGAAAGGGGAACGAGTTTGAGATAATAACCGAAGAAAAAGATGTATCCGATGGTAAGGGAAATAAAATAGAAGGTGAGGTAGGTCTTGAGTAGCGAGAGGATGTCCTCTTTTTTCTTCAACGAGGATGCGGCCCCGATAATGAAAAAGAACTGGCACACGAGTAGGTAGAATCGGAATAAGGTGTGCGGCTCATTGAAAGTGCCAAATTTATCGACGATATGGGACGAGAAGAAGGAATAGATGAGAAATGGGAGGAACAGGATGCCGATTTTTGCAATCCGCTCGCGCACCAGGAGAAAATAGATGGGGAAAAGAGGGAGGAGAAAATAGTAGGCCCGAAAAGAGTCCGGGAAATAGTGGGGCGTTAGGATGTTGCCGAGCGGCCCCAGGGCGGCAAAAGAGAATGTGAGCGCCTTTTTTAGATTGAGGCGGATGATCATTTTTTCAAGTGTTTAGTCAAAAACGAAGAGAGCTTCATCATGTCGATCGGCTCCTTCCCAATGATTTTGGCAAGAGTTGCGTCAGGAATAATGCGCCGCTTATTTTTAGGATCTTGGAGCTTGTGCTCTTTGATATAGTCCCAGATCTTTTTAGTCGCTTCAGGACGGCTGAGTTCGGCGGAACCAACAACTTTTTGTAGGTCGGCAGATACTTTATAGGCGGGCTGGGCGATCTTTTTCTTAGGCTTTTTCTCTTTCTCTTCTTTTGCAGAACCTTTTTTGCCGAATTTGCCCCGCTTCCCTTTCTTGACATAGGGAGTTTTCGGGTGGCTAGCGTCGTATTTCGTCTCGAGCTGGTCGAGAGTGGAGACGATAACGTCGCAATCAGGGTAGTTGGAGCAGGAGAAGAACGTTTTGCCAAAGCGCGATTTGCGGGCGGTGAGATGTCCGTCGCATCCAATAGCTGGGCACTTGGGTAGATCTTCCTGGTTGTAGACCGTTTCCCCTTTTTTGGGGATATTGACGATCCCTTTGCACTCGGGGTACTTAGAGCAACCGAGGAAGGCGCCATATTTTCCATGGCGGAGAGTCATGGGTGAGCCGCAAGTCGGGCAAGGCTGATCCCAATCAAAGCTCGCTTCGTAATCTTCTTTATTGAATGTGAGCGCCTCAATAGGGGCTGTGTAGTCGCAGTCTGGGTAATTGGAGCAGCCATAGAAGTACTTGCTGCGCGACCAGATCTTTTGAAGTTTTTTCCCGCATTTTGGACAGTCGATCTCTGTGAGAATCTTGGGGACGACTGCGTCTTTTTCAGCTTTTTCAACAAGCGGAATGAAATCGCGCCAGAAATCGCGGATGATCTCTTTCCAGTTCTTATTGTGTTCGGCTACTTGCTCGAGCTGATCCTCCATCTGAGCTGTGAAGGTCACATCCATAATGGGAGGGAAATTCTCTTCGAGCATCGCGCAGATCACCTTGCCGAGTTCGGTAGGCTTCAGGGCGTTGCTCTCTTTGACCGTGTAGTCGCGGCTCTGGATCTTATTCATGATCGCGGCGTAGGTAGATGGACGGCCAATTCCCAGTCTTTCAAGCTCTTTAACAAGGGAGGCTTCCGTGAAGCGGGGCGGCGGTTTTGTAAATGACTGGGTCGATGTCACTTCATGAAGGTGAAGCGGCATATTCGGCTCAAGAGGAGGGAGAATTTTCGCGCTTTCGTCCTCTTCTTCAGCTCCCCCTTTGTCTTTTTTCTCTTCGTAGGCAGCGAGATAGCCGTTGAATTTGATTACGGAGCCGGTAGCTCTAAGCATGATATTTTGATCGGTCGCTATATCGGCTGAGACTGTGTCGTAGATCGCTGGATTCATTTGAGATGCGACGAAACGGCGCCAGATCAGGAGATAGAGTTTGTATTCGTCTACTTCGAGATATTGGCGAATCCGCTCAGGATCATGGCTGAGGTTGGTCGGTCTAATACCTTCATGGGCCTCTTGGGCCGATTTCTTAGAGGAATAAATTTTAGGCTGGTCGGGAAGATATTCGGGGCCGAATGTGGACTGGATGTATTTGCGCGCATTGGTGATCGCCTCTGGAGCGATATTGACCGAGTCGGTACGCATATAGGTGATAAGACCCTCAGTGCCGTCGGGGCCCATGTCGATACCTTCATAGAGGCCTTGGGCAATATTCATCGTGCGCGCTACCGAAAAGCCGTAGTGGCGGCTCGCCTCTTGCTGGAGCGTAGATGTGATGAATGGAGGTACTGGATTCCGTTTTTTCTCTTTCTTATCGACCGATGCGACGGTGTATTTGGCTTTTTTGAGCCGGTCGGAGATCTGCTTGGCTGTCTGACCATTGGAGATGAGGTAGCACTCTTTATTCCCCTTCTCTTTCTCGACCTTAAGCCCTTCCACAGAGTGGAGAGCTGCGGAAAATGGGCGTTCCCCTTTTCCTTTGGTGTCGAGGAGAGCTCCGATGTTCCAGTATTCAACTGGATTGAATGCATCGATCTCTTTTTCCCGGTCAACGACGAGCTTGAGGGCGACCGATTGGACCCGTCCGGCGGAAGAGCCGTGGCTGCCCCGTTTCACTTTGCGGGTCAGGATGGGAGAAATCTTGTAGCCTACGATCCGGTCGAGTAGACGGCGCGCCTGCTGCGCATTGACGAGGTCCATGTCGATGTCGCGGGGATTGTCGAGAGACTCTTGGACGGCGGCTTTCGTGATCGATTGGAACGCAGTACGCTTGAGTTTGGTCCCTTTTGGGAGGATCGATGCGATGTGCCATGCAATCGCTTCCCCTTCGCGGTCGGGATCGGGAGCTAGATAGACGATGTCGGCCTTCTTGGCGGCGTCTTGGAGCTTCTTTATTACGTCTTTCTTATCCGCAAGGGTGACGTATTTCGGCTCAAAGTCATTTTCAATGTCGATCCCGAACTCTTTTTGCGGGAGATCGCGGATGTGGCCGATCGAAGATTCGAAAATAAAATTGGGCCCAAGAAATTTCTTGAGCGTCTTCATCTTCGCTGGAGATTCGACAATGACTAGGGCTTTGCCCATATTATATGTTCCTTAAAAACTGATAGATGGTAGCCGATTCCGGATTTTCTAGAAAGGATTGAGAAGATTTCACACTTGATCTCATAATGTTCCTTTATGACAGATACCGATTTGCTTGCACTAGATAAAATTGGATTTATCCCTGGGCCCGGTGAAAGCGAGGAGTCCTTTCTCGCTCGCGTGGACAAGGCAAAAAAATATTTTCAGAACGGCGAATGGATCCCTCCGTCGCATTGGGATTGGGTCCGCGAGTACCTGGATCAGATGTTCAATGTAAAGCCGCTTTACATTTGCGCGTTTTACTCAAATCGGAGTCTCGCTCCGTGGCAAGGGGCTGCTGCTTGGATCGAAGGTAGGTCGCTCAGTTCGATTCAGTTGCGTACCGGTTTGAAGAAGGGATCCTACTTGGGGATTTACAGCCGCGAAGAGATTTTGGCCCACGAAGCGGTGCATGCGGCAAGAAGCGGTTTTAATGAAAATCGGTGCGAGGAATTTTTCGCTTACATGACCTCTGAGAAAGGGTGGAGGAGAGTGCTCGGCCCCATTTTGCAAAGGCCTTGGGAAGCGTGGCCCTTTTTGGTATCTTGTATAGCAGGAATTGTTTGGCCTGTTGGTTACTTGGGGGCTGCCGTTTGGGCGGCAATTGGGTTTGCTAGGCTTTGCAAACAACACTGGCGCCTGAAACAGGCCGCTGCTACTATCTTTAAGCGAACTGGAGACGCTAGGACGACCCGAGCTATTATGTTCCGTTTGACCGACGAGGAAATTAAGAGCTTCTCAAAGGGAATTGATATCGAGCTCTTTGCGGAAAAGCAGTCCTGTTTGCGGTGGAGAATTATCAAGAATTACTTAAAGGCGGGGTTATGGCAAAAAAAATCGTCATAGAAAATAGAGAGTGGGAGAAAGAGGAGAACAAGTTTAAGTATTGCGAAGGCCTCGAGGATGGAAATATCCTTTTCTTCCCAACTGCCCCGTTCCCGTTCCCCAAAGAAGAGATCGATTTCCTCCTGACCCAGAAGCAGGGAGGCTCTGCCGCCCGCAAAAACATCGCCTATAAGCCCCAGCTCGATAAGATCACCAACCATGACTCAAAAGATCCAGCAGCAGCTGCCAGATTGAAAGAAATCTTAAGCAACTACTCTAAACGTGTGACCGAATTTCTTACTGTTTTCCTCTCTCCGTATGCAAGAGGGTGGAAGCACGACTATGCGAGTTTTAGGCCTTTCCAGGAGAAGGGGCGGAAATTGCGGCTGAGGGCTAGAAATGATCTGCTCCACGTCGACTCCTTTCCAACTAGACCTCTTCATGGCGCGCGGATATTGCGATTTTTCACGAACATCAACCCGACGATGAGCCGCCACTGGATTACAACTGATGGGTTTGCTGATTTGGCCAAGGCCTATGCCGAAAGTATTTCTATCCCCCCTACTGTCGGCTATGATTTGAAAAGCAGGCTGGAGCGCAAAATGAAGGGGCTTCTCCGCTCAATGGGTGTGAAAATCCCCCTCCGCTCTCCCTACGACACGTTTATGCTCAATATGCATAACTTCCTCAAGGAGAACGAAGACTTTCAGAAAAATTGCCAAAAAGACCATTGGGAATTCCCTCCTGGCTCATGCTGGGCGGTATTCACCGATCAGGTCTCCCACGCAGCTTTGGCTGGCCAATATGCGATCGAGCAAACCTTCCTCATCCCGCAGCATGTGCTGCTATGTCCGGAGAAGTCGCCCGCCTCGGTGCTGGAAAGGATGTCAGGCCGGAACTTGGTCAACCCTGAGTTTCTGTCTGAGCTGTTTCCTTGCGAAAAGAATTGATACATGGTAGTATTTCCTCCCAAAAGAATAGGACGCTATGGCTAAAACACCCCGTACAAATTACCGCTGGTTTATTGCAGCTTTAATTTTTTTTATCACGTTGGTCAACTTCATCGACAGATCAGCCATCTCTTTTGTCATCACCCCGCTTAAAGAAGAGTTCCATTTTACTGATACCCAGTTTGGGATGATCCTCTCTGCTTTCGGGATGGGCTATATCCTCTTGACAGTTCTTGGAGGATATTTGGTCGACCTTTGGGGCGCTCGCAGAGTGTGGCCTGTTGCCGCGGTCGCCTGGTCTTTGTGCGTCGGCCTCCTTGGCATAGCTACAGGTTTCTGGGGATTTATTGGACTCCGTTTCCTTTTAGGCGTCGCCGAAGGGCCCCATTTCCCAGCGATGACCCGCTCGATCAGCAACTGGCTTTCTCCTATGGAAAGAGCCCGCGCCCTTTCTCTTGGCCTTGTGGCGATCCCCCTGTCATCTGTGATTGGAGCTCCCATCACCTCTTACCTCGTCGCTGACTTTGGCTGGCGCCCTATGTTCTTCATCATCAGCTCAATTGGGGTCCTTTGGGCCGTCATTTGGTTCTTCTGTTTCACAGATAAGCCTGAAGATTGCAAGTATGTGTGCCCTGAAGAGAAGAAGTTGATTGCAACACCGTCTAAGATGGAGTCTGAGAAGAAAAAATCGCTAGTCGATTGGCGCTTTATCCTCACCCATCCGGCCCTTATTGCCAACAACATCGCCTACTTCGCATTTGGCTACATGCTCTTTTTTGCAACTCTCTGGCTGCCGGGCTATTTCCTCTCTCAGCACAACCTTAATTTGAAAAGCGTTGGCTGGTATCTCACCATCCCATGGCTTGTCGGCGCCCTTTTCTTAAAGGCTGGCGGCATTATCTCCGATTACCTCTACCGGAAGACAGGCAGCGGCAGGTTGGCCCGTTCCCACTTGATTTGGGTCAGTCAGTTGCTCGCAGCGGTATTTTTCGTTCTCCTTAGCTTTACCACGACTCTCGGGATGTCGATCTTCTTCCTGAGCTTGGCGCTTGGCTTCGGACTGATGCCCCAGCCCGCATTTTTCAGCATCAATATCGATGTGGCCAAGGAGCGCTCGGGCACAGCTCAAGGGGTCACCTCAAGCTGCTTGTCGCTCGCTGGCATTATCGCGCCGATTTTGACAGGATGGTTGATTGATTTAACAGGGAACTACCAGGGAGCGTTTTTGCTTCTTGCTGGATTGACAGGTGTTGCTGTGGTGACGGTGATTTTCTTCCACCACCCTGACCGCGAATGGTCCGTATCCTACAAAACTGGATAGGCAGTCGGGGCTTCACCATAGGCCTCAACCTAAGTAGAGCCAAGAGGTTGATGCTAAATTATTTATTTAAAAAATGTGCTCCGTCAGCCTAAATTGTCTTTTACTACAAACACAAAAAAGACCTAGGAGCACAAAATTCTCGTTCAGGAAGACAAAACACTGAATGCGGAAGCGACCATCAGTTTTTTCAGAAAAATAGAAGACGCGTACCCAGGGAAAAAGAGGGTTCATATCTTTTGCGACAACGCAGGCTACTACCGGAATGAGGGCGTGACTGGATATCTCCAGACCTCAAGGATAAAACTGCACTTTTTACCTCCGTACAGTCCCAATCTAAACCCGATCGAGCGATTATGGAAGTGGATGAAAGAGCGTGTGGTTTTTCTTTGTGCTCTCTGTGGTAAATAATTTTAGAAGCCCGTGGCTAGATTAAGTTCTGCCGATTCTTCAGCTTTTTTCGGTATATACCGAAAAAAGTTCAAGAATCGAAAAATATTTTTTTACCACCCGCGAACAGGGTTCGCTAGAGGGCACAGAGCCCACAGAGAAGGATTAAATTTTAAATCGACGCAGCCCATCTCGCAATAGCTTCACATTGAA
>JANPFC010000090.1:0-24511 GCA_031423235.1 Chlamydiota bacterium
AATAAAAGCCTCTCTAAGGAAACCAAAATTCACAAATTACTGGGACTGCGACCCTATATTTTTGACTCGGGCCATAGAAATAATGTTTGAAAAAAGTATGAGTACTGATGAACTTAATCGGATTTCTAAATTTCCAGCAATGAGAGGCAAATTTCTTCATGGGAATTACATTGAACTAATGGAAGTTATGGACGTTGAGCCGACAAGCCGAAAAATATCTCAACACATGGGACATCACAAAAAAGAAAGGCTGCGGCCCGGAGAAATCTATGAATCCTTTCTAAGTATGGATTCGAACCGAACATTCGAACTCTTGCGACAATATTCTTCAGATGTCAGATCAACATTGCAGAATATCATCCGAAGTTTAGCTAAATGAAATCGCGACTCTATCAGTTTCGCTCCTCTTCTAAATCCGCCTCAATGAAGAAATACCTCTTTACTCTCATTAATCACTAACATTATTTAAATGAAATGCTTATATCATTTTTAAATGTTTTAAATCGTTTTATTGCCTGAATGCGGGTAAAAAGACCGAGCCTTTCAATTGTACCGCTTGAAAAACCAAACTGCTCTAAATCTTTTGCAAATTGAGATGAGTGATCAGCACCTTGATCGTCAATAAATCGAGAACTAGGCTCGAAAATAATAAGGATTCCGTCTAGTCGCAGAGTCCTATGGGCTTCATTTAGATATTCGAAAAAGTTTTTACCCATTAGCGATAAGGAAAATAGAGCAACATCTAAAATTTCATTTTCTAATGGGACATGAGCCATGTCGCATGCAGTGACGTTTGAATTGATGGCAATGTGATCAAATGAATAGACGGCATGAATACCATTTATTGCTTCAGCCAATTTAGCTTCTCCGCATCCAAAATCACCAATCTTATAGTTAAAACCTATACGTTCCCGGCACCAATGAATCATTTCTTCATAAGGAACAATGGTCCAAGATTCTCTAGCTGCTCGATAGAGGCGGTGGTAATGATGCCATTCTTCGGGGGTTTCTATTAAACGTGCGTGTGTTGTGGTGCTGTGACTTACATTCC
Source organism: Chlamydiota bacterium (assembly GCA_031423235.1). Taxonomy (GTDB): domain Bacteria; phylum Chlamydiota; class Chlamydiia; order Chlamydiales; family SM23-39; genus REEB52. The sequence continues at coordinate 1,052 of JANPFC010000090.1, forward strand.
ATAATTGATTCATTTTAGAGAGATCGCCATATTTCACTAACCGCCGTGTTTCCTCAGATGGATTAATCTCTAAGGGAGCTGCCAATATCGGTGAGCGTTCTATCATATTTACTGAGCCAGTAGAAAGCCGTTCAAGCCAATCCAGGAGATGTTTAGTGGTTTGTTCAGGAGTTTGTAAGTGCCCTTCGGGAATAACGCCATCGACAGCTGCGCTCGCAACGTCTTTTTTCCATTTGATCCTACTAAGCTTTGACTCCTCCCAGGACCAACGAATTCCATTAATATCAGCAAACGTAATGGGAAGAACTATAGTAACAGAACTAGATTGTTGTCCTTGTCTGGCAATCCTACCTGTGAGTTGTTCATATTCTGAACTTGTCCAGGGTAAGATATTAACGATAAGTTGGTCGCAGACGTTTTGTAATCCGTCTATACCCGTTGCAATGGCCGATGAACCAATAAGGACATTCACGTTTCCATCCAAAAAGGATTTAAGTCCTGTTTTATCTTCGCCAATGTAGAACCCAACAACATGTCCATCAGCTCGAAGAGCAGAAGCCAATTTCTCTTTTATTCCGTCAACATAATGTGTATAGATAAGGATTTTCTTTCCTGGTTGGCAGTTCTCTCGAATTATAGGTAGTCTAGCTTCTGTTAGTAATTCATCGATATCATGGGGAGAAGCATTTTTCCCAAGAGATCGGATTTTGTCTATATATTGAGAGCAATCGATTTCAATGCGTTTTTCAATGAACTCTTGAGAGTAGTTGTGTCTCCATCGATAACCATGAATAACTAATTGCTGGTGTAGTTTGTGACAATTAGGGATTGTTGCTTTTGTTTCTAATTCAGGGTATTCGACTCCTGTTATCATCTCTAGAAGACTTTTGCCTTCTTGTAGGTTATTAATAATTGGGGTAGCGGAGAGACCGAGTACGCGAAGATTGGGATTTTGTTCTCTTGCCAGTGTGATAAGGATTGTAAGAAGTTCTCTTCGAAGAGAAAGATTTTCTATTTTACGCTGCTTAGCATAATGAATTTCATCGATGATGATCATATCGATTGGGTTTTGAGCTATTAACTTGCGGATGAGGTTGGATGCGCCTGTCTTTTGCAGCTGTTCATAATTAATAATGAGGTACTTGTGAATATCATGCGCTTGCCATACAGGAGAAAGAGTTTTTATATTCACCTTGCTATCAGGCAAGATCGAGAGAATTTCATCTGCCCAGCCACGACCTGTTTTCGAGCCTCCTACTACAGGATTTGGACAACACACAATCGTAAGGCGTGCATCAATAACACGGCTAGCCAATATTGCAGAGAGAGTTTTCCCAGTTCCAGTACCACTCCAGTTTCCCAATCCTGTTCTTAGTTTTAACTGCGAAGCTATAAGACGTTGCATCAGATTGGGTTGTGTAAGATTTCCCTTAATACGGAATGAATAGTTCTTAGGTAACTCAAGGTTTTCCGCAGCCTCTAAGTCTATTAAAAATCTACTTTTTACTTGTTCCGAATATTCGCTACCGTTGAATGTTAGAGCTTGCTCACGAGCTTCTATCTTATTTTGAAATGCATGTTGCCAGAGTTGAGCTGTTTTAGAAGCTAAGAGAAATTCAATAGCTTCACTGTCCATAGATACTAATTGAACAGCTCTGTCTATGGACTCTAAAGACTGACGAGTGTTGATAATGGGCAGGTCTGATTCAGCACTAATTGGAATTTCAAGGGAATTTTCATTGGGATTAACTGTGATCTGATTAATGTCATCGGCATTAAGACTATCGGGAAGGATGTCGCTAGAACTTATTTCACTGTTAGTAAGTCGATCTGCGAGCGAATCTTGTCCCGCTGCGAACTTCTCCAGCTCTTCATGGGGAAAGCGTCCTGTAATTATTGCTTTGATTAAATCTTTTGCACGACCTCCGCATTTTAGGATGCCCGATTGTTGAAAAATCATATAACGTTCTGCTGGAGTAAAGGATTCAATATGATTGATGAGAGATTTCACAAAATTCCGCAGAGCATCAACAGTCCACCCACAATTGCAGATTGGACAACCACTTCCTTTTACTCTACTTAAAACATTACTTTCCCATTCGTGACCAGTTCCTTTAGAACATTTCCACCAGCATTTTTTTCCACTTCCTGCTTTAACTTGAAAAGGTGTTAGTTCTCCATTTTTTGTTGGATGCCATTCTGCAGCAAGATCTGGATGAGTTATAGCAAATGAATTCGATGGAAGCACTTTTCCTCTACCTGGAATAACTTTCCTACCAAGGCATACACGACAGCCATTTCCATTTACTCGATTTGCAACAGTACTCTCCCATTCATGATCAGGGCCTTTTGGACATTTCCACCAGAATTTCTTTCCACTTCCTTTTGTAACTTGCTGGGGAGTTAAGTCCCCATTTTTTGTAAGGTGCCACTCTGCTGCTAATTCTGGATGTGTAGTGGCTAAGGAGTTAGATAGAACTGCTTTCAAACCTCTACAAATTGGACATCCCTTTCCGGCTGCCCTATTAGCTATAGTACTTTTCCATTCGTGATCAGAGCCTTTTGGGCATTTCCACCAACATTCTTTGCCGCTCCCCTTCGAAAACTGATCCGGTTTTAAGTCCCCATTCTTAGTAGGATGCCATTCAGCAACTAAATCTGGATGAGTTGTAGCTAGACACTTAGATGGAACAACCTTTTTTCCTTGGCAAACCGGACAGCCCACTTTCTTCCTATTTATTATTGAGGATTCCCATTCATGATCTGAGCCTTTTGGGCATTTCCACCAATACCTTTTATGGCCACCCGCATACACTTGGTGAGCTTTTAAATTTCCATTCTTTTTAAGATGCCACTGCTTTGCTAATTCCGGATGTGTTATGGCTAAAGAATTTGACTCAACAACAATCAGCCCTTTACAGATTGGGCAATCTGGACTTCTTATTCTATTCCTTAATGTCGAGCACCATTCATGGTCTGTACCTTTGGAACATTTCCACCAATGCTTCGGAGCTTTTTTTTTATATGACGTATATCCAATCACTGAAATTTGATAGGGCTTTAATTTTCCGTTTTTTGTGGAGTGCCACTCAATTGCAAGCTTAGGGAATTCGCTAGCTAAAGTTTTTTTTGTAGATTGATTATCATTCATTTAAAACCGCAATTTTTATATTACCATCACCTCACAGAATACACAATTATCAACAAAAAAAACATCGAAAAATACTTATTAATAAATTAAATTATCATGATTCAAAGTAAATGAGTTGAGTCGATTATTTTGAAGAAGAAGTTTTTGACGGTTGAAAACATCCGATATTTCTATGAAAATGTAGAGAAAACAGTAGCCAAGAGTTTGAATGAAGTTCCAGAGGACTTAAGACAAAAGAATGCCCAGTTTGAAAAGATGCAGTCTGATCGGCTGAAAGGAGAAATGCAGGGGTTGAATTTTCAGAAGAGAAATGCCTTTAAAGCCCCGCCGAAGGAATGGATCCAACATCGGCTAGATAAGTTTCAGGAGACCCTGGATAAAACACCAAGGCATCAGCTTAGGCACTGAAGGAGTTATTTGGGTCAATTCAGATGGAACCGGTTCCTGGCGAGCGTGTGGCTGAAAATGGACAGTTGATTCAGACGAAGTCCTATTATGCCGCCCACACGAATATTCAAACCCTGGCTCTTTTGGATGAGACCGAGGATTCGAATTAGTTGCATTGGCGGAAGAGGTAGGATGGGCTACGGCTTCGCCTTCGGGCCTATCGGCCTAATCGCTTCGCGATTCCCTTCTCGGTTCGCTCGAAACGAACCCAGTGGGTTCGAACTCTACCTCGTTCCAAAAAAAAAGACCTCAGCTTTCGCTGAGGTCTTTGTTTTTCGGAAGAGGTAGGATTCGAACCCACGGACCCATGACAGGCCTCCTGTTTTCAAGACAGGTGCAATCGGCCACTCTGCCACTCTTCCAAAATATGGTAAGATATTACAAGATGTAAGTCCTTTTACTCAAGGAAATTGTTCCAAGAATCGGAGATCGTTTTCTGTGAAGAGCCGGATATCACGAATGTCATTGAGCAACATAGTGAGTCGTTCTACTCCCATCCCCCACGCATATCCAGAATATTGCTCAGGATCTATGCCGCCCCGCTTAAGTACATTCGGATGAATCATGCCAGCGCCAAGGATCTCTAACCAACCCGTATGCTTGCATATGCGGCATCCTGTTCCTTTGCAGGATATACAGTTCACATCGACTTCTAGGCCAGGTTCCACAAATGGGAAATAAGAGGGTCTGTAACGCGTTTGTACTTTTTCACCAAGCAGCTTGGAGAGAAACTCATCCATGGTCGAAAAGAGATCTGCGAAGGTGACGTGCTTGTCGATGTAAAATCCTTCGACTTGATGGAAAAATACGTGCGAACGGGCTGATATGTCTTCGTTGCGGAAACAGCGGCCCGGCGCAATGACTCGGATAGGTGGAGAAAAGTTCTCCATAGCGTGCACTTGGACATTGGAGGTGTGGGTGCGGAGGAGGAGGTCTGTGGAGAGATAGAATGTGTCCTGCATGTCGCGGGCCGGATGGTCAGGAGCAAAGTTAAGCCCTTCGAAATTATAATAGTCTGTGTCGACGTCTGGGCCAAGCTGGACTGAAAATCCCATGCCAATAAGGATGTCGATGATCTTGTTCATGGACTGAGTGATGGGATGGAGGCGCCCTTGGTGTTCTCGGCGGCCGGGAAGGGTGGCGTCTAACCACTCGGTTTTAAGGCGTTCGTTCTGCTCAGATTGCTTGACGCGGGCTAGGCTATTATCGCAGTGGGCGACTAACTCTTCTTTGAGATCATTAATGATCTTCCCAAATTGGGGCCGTTCGTCAGGTGTACAGTTTTTAAGGGAAATCATGAGGCCTTGAATCGGCCCCTTTTTGCCAAGATACTTAACCTTGAGATTCTCAAGGTCTTTTGAATGGGAGGCCTCCTTTAATTCGCTCATGAATAGGGAGCGAAGCTCACCAATCTGTTCGTGGAGGGAGGCCATATTCGGACGCTCTTAAGTTGCGAGGCCTTTCTTAGCTGATCCCGCTACTGCAGTAAATGCATTAGGGTCCCGTATCGCTAACTCAGCAAGCACCTTTCGGTTCAACTCACAGCCAACTTTTTTCAGACCATTGATCATTCTGCTATAAGATAGACCGTTGATCTTAGCTGCCACGCCAATTCTCGTAATCCAAAGACTACGGAAGTCGCGCTTGCGGAGCTTACGGTGCTTGTAGTTAAATGCCAACGCAGACATAAGTGCGTCTTTGCTAAGCTTCAAGTGATTCTTACGGTCGCCGTAAAAACCTTTACACTTATTCAGAAGCCTCTTGGTTCTTCTTCGGGCTGCTACCGAGTTTGTAATTCTAACCATGGTTCTAGGCTCCTATCATAATTTTATACATCTTCAACTGCCCCGAATCGACCAGTCTAGATTTGCCCAAGCTGCGTTTGCGCTTAGAACTCTTCTTTGTCAATATGTGGCGGCGTCCAGGACGGGCTCTCTTCAATTTACCACGTCCAGTCACTTTAAAACGGGCTTTCATCGCCTTATTAGTTTTCATTTTAGGCACTGGTAGGTTCTCCAATTTTCTTTTCGTTCGTTTTAGGCCGCTTTCCGCTCGGCGATAATATTGTCGTCATCGTTCGGCCCAGTAATTTTGGGGGCGCTTCAACAATAGCTATGTCTGAGAGTTCTTCACAGAACTGCTTAACCACTTTCTGGCCTAAGTCGATGTGCAACATCTCTCGACCTCTAAACATAATGCTGACGCGTACCTTATTGCCTTTGAGTACAAAGTCTCGGGCATGTTTAACTTTCGTCTGAAAGTCGTGTATGTCAATGTTAGGCTTCAGCTTAATTTCCTTAACCTTGATCACTACTTGCGCTTTCTTACTCTCTTTCTCTTTCTTCGCTTGATAGTATCGAAGCTTTCCGTAATCGATGATCTTCGCAACAGGTGGTTTGGCTGTCGGAGCGATCTCAACAAGATCAAGCCCCATTTCTTCCGCCTTAGCTAAGGCCTCGCGAAAAGTCAGTATCCCCAGCTGCTGGCCATCTTCTGTGATTACTCTCAGTCGATCCGCACGAATTTCTCTATTGATTCTCAAGCTCTACCATCATAAGGTTTTTCTCTAGCATCTGATACAGGATCTTTTCTACTACAACCGTGATGCAAAAATCAACAGCTGAGGACCCTTTTTTAGATGCTTTTTTCACATGTACTAGAGAGTGGCTTCTACCTAACCCGTCTACTACTAAATAATCACTCTCGCGCCCTATAGGGACATTAGAATGTTCAAAGCCTAAGATAGTAAGGGTTTTTCCAATCAATTGCAAGAGGGAAATAAATTCCTCTTCCGCTTTTCCAAAAAAACTGATTTGCATATGGGTTTCTTGAGAGGCTGGCGTCCAGATTTCGGCCACTTTCGGCTTGGCTAATGTCCGGTGCAGCTCCATCCGGTCGCCCGTGAGAGGTCCCGAAACTTCCAATGCGCCTGCAAACCATTTCCGTTTCAAAAATTCTATGAGCTGCTGACGCATTCTCAAACCCTGAGGAAGCCAAATCGCCCCTTTCCAGAGCCCCATCTGCTCCCCTAACACGGATGCTTCAGTATAATTATCAAGGTGCTTTAAAAATTGTTTTAATTCGTCTTTAGATCGATGGCACCAACCGATGATCCGAAGGCCGTTATCAGGCAAAGATTCAGCGGTGATTTTAAAGGCGGCCAGTTCTGCGGTATTCTTTAAATGAGGCCCCGGACAAAGGTCGTGAAAAGGACCAATTTGAATGAGCTGCACAAGCCCGTCCGCGTCTTCAAGTTCTTCTGCGCGGGCATCGTGCCCTTGGCTTTTTAGGAGTTCCGAGGCGCTAAAAGCGACCATGTCGAGGGTCCGAATCGGGAGCTTTTCCCGGACAATATGCTTCATTTTCTCTTCGATCAGATGGAGGTGGATTGAGTGGGGAAAGTAAAAATCGTATGAAAAACCGGAAGGTGTCTCTCCGCCGCCTAAAAGGCGCACATCGGGATATAATTCATAAACGGCTGCCGCCGCGATTTCTGCCGCTGTGCGGCGCAGGACTGATAGATCCAAAATACTTCTTTACGGGTGTTGGGATGTAGCTGACTCGAACAGCTGACCTCTACGATGTCAACGTAGCGCTCTAACCAACTGAGCTAACACCCCGTTAAAACTCTGAACATCATAGCTTAAATCTCGAATAATTATGAAGAAAAAATGTGCGGGGCGGTATGATATGCGCATGGAAAAAGTCTATTCTCCCCATTTAAAGCTGGCAAAAGAATATTGGAAAGCTCACCTAAAAGGATCTGATCTGGCCATCGATGCAACCTGCGGGAATGGGCATGATACTCTATTTCTTTGCGAGCTCTGTTCCGTGATCGGCCTGGATATCCAGCAAACGGCGATTCAGAATACGGCCTGCTTGCTTGCTAAACATATGAAGCAAGCAGTTCTTCATCGGCTGTCCCACGAGATAATCGATACCGTTCCCCTCCCCCATCCCCCGAACTTGATCATCTATAATTTGGGTTACTTGCCCCATGGCGATAAATCGATCACCACTCAGACTGAAAGCACCCTTGAAAGTGTGAAGAAAAGTCTTGAAATGCTGGCTCCTGGCGGCGCCCTGACAATTACCTGCTATCCAGGCCACGATGAGGGAATGAGGGAAGAAAAAGCTTTGGAAGAGTGGGCCGCCTCCTTGCCATCTGACAAATGGTTCGTAGCTCATCACAAATGGCCGAACCGGGCAAGGGCCCCTTCATTGCTGTGGATTCTGGAGAGTTCTAAAAATTGATTCTCCTACCCAGGAGCAGCCAAGCGGGATGTGGGGTTTAACCTCGCCGTGGTAGTCAGATCCGCCCGTGGCAATAAGTCCCCGCTCTTTAGCCATCCTCAGCCATGGGTGTTCGAGAGCTTTGGCAAGTCTTGAGTAGTAGCATTCAATGCCATCGAAAGGAAGTCCAAGTAGTTTGCGCAAAAATCCCCCCTTTTTAATGAAGTGAGGGTGGGCCAGAACGGCTTTCCCTTTTGCTTTATGAATTTGCTCGATCACTTCGCGGGGGTGGTATTTAATCCCCGAAGCGTAGCAAAGGGCCCCTTCTTTCAAATAAAAGTCAAAAGCGTCTCGGGATGTTTGCACATACCCTTTTTTCACCATCATTTGGGCAATGTGGGGCCGGCCGATAGTTCTCTCTGTCGCATAGGCTTTTAATTCTTCTTCAGTGATGGGCATGTTGCGAGACGCTAATTTTTTCAAAATGGCTCGGTTCCGCTCAGACCTCCGTTCTTGCATGAGGACGAGGAAGTCCTTTAGACTCGTATCATATAAATCGTAGCCATACCCGAGAATATGAACAGAGGCTTCTTCCATTTCAGAGGAAATCTCGATGCCTGTCAAAATAGCGATCTCAAGTCTTTTCGCTTCTTCAAAAAACTCAGGAGTGTACGCATCCGTTGTATCGTGATCGGTGACCGATAAGCCTTGAAGACCTGCATCTTTTGCTACTTGCAATATGCGCAGCGGAGTATCTGATCCGTCTGAGCAGTTCGTGTGGCAGTGGATATCAGCGCGGAATTCTTTATGCATGGGCGATCATACGGATTTCAGGTTCTAGCCAAACGCCAGTTTGCTCTAAAACCTTTTCCTGCACAAGTCGAATGAGTCTTTTCACATCTTCCGCAGAGGCTCCTGCATGATTAATCATGAAATTCGCATGGATTTCTGAGATTTTTGCCCCGCCGACAAGCGTCCCCTTAAGTCCGCACCGGTCGATTAATGCCCCTGCCGACTGGTTTGGCGGGTTTCGAAAAATGCATCCGATGCTTTTTTCTTTCAGCGGCTGAGTCTTCATCCGGTAATCGATGATTTGGAGCTGCGCTTTACGGGCCTCTGGGAGAGGTTTTAACTCGAATTTTGCCGACAATATCACCCCATTCATTTTCTGAAAAGGCGAGGCCCTATAGCCGAATGTGAGTTCTTCTCGGAGAAATTCCCTACGGGCAGCCCCATCGAAGTAGAGAACCGACTTGAGGCAATTGGCAGTTTCCCAGCCGTTCGCGCCGGCATTCATAAAGACCGCGCCGCCGACTGTGGCAGGTATGCCCGAGGCAAATTCCAATCCGGATAACCCTTTACGCGCCGTTTGAACGCCAAGAAGAGAAAAGGGATAGCCCGAGCCTGCAGTTACCTCTAGATCGCCCCAGGTGCAAAAATCGATTTTATTAAGAATGACAAGGCCATCAAAGCCTTTGTCGTCGAAGAGGCAATTAGATCCCTTGCCAATGACTATTTTGGGCATATTGAGGAGGAACGCCTCCTCCATCTCATCGATAGTGGAAACTTCAACAAAAGAGTTGATAGGTCCGCCTATACCGAAGGTGGAAAACTCAGACAAGAAGCGGGATTTCTGGAGCTGGAGCACCATTCTTTTTATAGACTCCATCTAAAATGGCATTAACAAACTGGGCGCTTTCGGGGGTCCCGAACTTGCGGCAAAGGCGGATGGCTTCCGCGATCACGACCCTTGGAGGAATGGAAGGATCTGAAAAGAGCTCAAAGAGCCCAAGGCGGAGCACAGTCTTCTCTGCATTCGAGATCCTCTCAAAACTATACTCGGTCGATGCAGAGGTGATCACTTCATCGATCTCGGGGAGCTTGGCAAGGATCTGGTCCACACGCTCTCTAGCCTCTATCATAGCCTTGCGGGTAGCCTGAAGCTCCTGCATCATAAATGGCACGATTTCTTCAGGTTCAGAGGCAAATTCAGTACTAAACAATATTTGAAAGACGGCTTCTCGGAATTTCTGTGGAGGCAATGGCATATGGTTCTGGCTTGGTTAGTCAGGGAATATACCAAATCCCTAGTACTCTGTAAACAACTACAAATATGTACTAATAAAATTTTAGTTTACCGCCATCTGACAACTAAAATATTGAAACATTTTTGTGTAATTAAACAAAAGTTGAGTATATAATACTACATAATTAATTACATAATAAACACTGAGACTGCAAATTATGTCTATTACTCCGAAAATTGAATCCCCTTCGATTCTGAATTACCGGAACATCGAGTCTGGTATAGCAGCAGGTGTAATCGCGATAGGAGCTTGTTTGGGCGGCGCACCCTTGGCGATAGCTCAATTCGGGGCCTATTCTTTAGGAAAAAATCTTCTTCAATTGCAAAGTGAATCGAGAGCCGCTCCCTCCTCGAAAGAGGCTCCTCAAAATCTCACAATATCTGCTTCCGACAAATTACTGACAGCGAGCAATCTCTTTCAATGGGGCTTGATGGGGGCTGGATTATGCGGAGTAGCTCCTGCGCTCCTGGGCACGCTTGGATCGATTGCTAGCGTCAGTTCAGAAATCGCTACGTTTTGCATGCTCCCGGAAGATGCATCCCTTATACAAAGAGCGATGGCATTCCCAGTCGTAGGAAAAGCTGTGTTGGGTTATTCCCCGCTCATCGCAGGCCTCTCGCACGCCTCTTCGCTTTGGTCCCTTGTAAAAAACTCCACCTCTAAAATCTCCGAAGCATGCGGAAAACTGTCATCAGATCCTGCAAACGCTGCAAAAGCTGGAGCCGTCCATCTATTCAATCTTGCATCAGGAGTATTATTTGCAGCAGACAGAGCCGGTTTGATCCGCTTAGACCCATCTAAACCTGCAAGAGTGAGAGGGCCAAATGAGCCCTGTGATACTAGAAGGGGTGAAATATGCTCAAAATCCGTTCCAAAATCGGGCCAAAGAGAGATGAGGATCGCTAGCGTACATGAGCATGACGGAAATCCTGCCTTAAAGGACATTTCAGACCTGACCACAGCAAATCATAGAAAATATGCCGAACACTGGAATTTAGGACATGATGTTGTAACACAAAGTCTCGTAGCCGGAGAATGTGAAAATCCTCTGACTAAAGAGACAGTTGATTGCTCTCCCCGTTGGAATAAAATAAAATATTTCAAAGATTGGTGCGAGCAGCCAGCAAAACCTGGTACTGAAGAGTGGGCTATATACGCAGGCGACGATACAGTCTTTACAAATTTGCAAATTGATCCGTCCGCTGCCATTAATGACCTCCGCGGAAGTAAAGATACCAGCTTAATCGTAGCAACGGAAGGGCAGGGAACTAGGTGCAATCCTGGCGCTGTCAACAATGGGGTTATGATTCTCCGGAAAGACGCTAATGGCTGCGGCGTAATTGATAGAATATGGGAAAATCGGAACGTAGTCACAGATGTGACCAAGAAACATTGCCCAACCTTCGGATATTGCACAGATGACAGCAATTCAGCCGATCAAGGGGCAACCGATAAAGTGATCTGGACAGATGCTCCGCGAGTTATAGAGAAAAGCGTAACTCGGATACTTGCCCGCGACTTAAGCCACCCCAAAAGGGGCTATATTGCGATGAACACGCTCAATCGGGGCGGATGCTTCAGAGCGCAGCTTCCAGATGGCTCGCTGGGCGGTCCTCATGACATTGGAGAATTCGACTTGAGGGTTAATCATGAAGGAATTTGGCTGGATGGAGACTGGATTGGCAGGCCGGCTGGATACCCGCTTCACGGCCAGGATCTATCTCATCAACCCACTGGGCAATGTGCCGAAGATCCTTCGATTCCTGTAGAGCCTATCCGAATCAGAAAGGTGCGGCAATTGATCAATGCAGCTGACAGCAGTCTTTTAATTGATCCCCGTTTAACATTCGGACATCCTAAAAATCGCCCCGGAGAAGCAATTAACAGCACGTCTTTGGTATTCCCAGTATGTCAACGCATCAATGAACGCCGTTCAATCAACCCCAAAACCTTAAACAGTCGAAGGGTCACATTCGGCACTGCTTACGACAACAGCGGAGATATACACCGCGATGAAATTTCGAATTTTGTGAATGCGAACCATGCAGAATATGCTAGAAAATGGGGGATCGAACATGCAGTCGTTTCTGAAAATTTAGTCAGAGGCAAATGTACAGATCCAGCCACAGGAAACGGAGCAGACTGCGCCCCGTTTTGGAATAAGATTGTGATGCTTAGACAGTGGTTAGATGAACCAAAAGATCCGAGCGGCGCTGAAGAATGGCGCTATTATCTCGATGACGACATGCTAGTCATGAATCGAGCTGTCGATCCTCGTAAGGCGATAGATGACATGAGAGAGGGAATTGACACGAGTTTTATCGTTGCAGAGGATGTGATTGATTGGCAAAAGTGGTTTTTTGAAGAGAGAGATCCTCATCTGTCAGTGAATACAGGCGTCTTGATTGTAAGGAAAGATCACAAGGGCCGCGATATGGTCAATGGTATTTGGGATCGGAGAAACACTCCGGTTGAAAAACCGACCAGCGATTGCCCGACCATAGGAATGTGCAAAGTGCAGTCCAAGAGCATGCAAGAGCAAGAAGCTCTCACCATGCTTCTCAGAGACAATCCAGATTTAGAAGGGGATATGATTACAATCGCAGCTCCACGCGATACTCATTCTAAAACAAGGGGAGATATTGCTATGAATACCTTCTATCGGAAAGGGTGTTTCACGAGGAAGCAAAAGGGTTGGGCCCCAGAGGCGTTCAGTTACGAAAGATCCGATGAAGATGAAAGCCCGACGGGTGCTTTCCAACCGAGGGACTGGCTTGTTCAGGTTGCTGGAGTCCCTGTTGTAGGAAAAGACCTCCCTTATTCTTTTGGAAACTGCGTCGATATTCCTGAAATTCCTGAAGGACCGCTCCGTTTTAACAAGCTAAAAGAGCTGGCCAAATATATCTTCGGTTAAGCACGGCTTGCATTTTTTTGCCAAAAATAATAGGATGACCATCTTACCCTTTTGGAAATCCGGCCGTGATAGGTGTTTTTCTCGATACAGAAACGAATGGGCTTAACTCGCAGATCCACAAGATCGTTGAGATTGCATTCCGGATTGTCGATTTGACAAATGGCGAATTGAAGGAAGAGTACCAGACGCTCATCGCCCAGCCGGTCGAGGCGTGGGAAAAAAGCGACCAAGAGAGTTTGAGAATCAATGGCTTTACTTGGGACGAGGTTTCCAAGGGGAAAATGCCTCGCCATGTCTCACAATCGATCATCGATATATTCACAAAATGCGGCATTCGGAGGAAAAAGGCTGTTTTCATCTGCCAAAATCCATCCTTTGACCGAGTCTTTTTTTCTCAATTAATCGATCCTGATACGCAAGAGCTCTTAAGCTGGCCGTACCATTGGCTTGATTTAGCCTCCATGTATTGGGCGCTTGCTATGGAAAAGGCCAAAGAGCAAAAAGGGCCGCTGCCATGGGAAACGGGGTTTTCTAAGGATCTGATTGCGGCGCAGTATAAGATTCCTGGAGAGGAGAAGCCGCATCGTGCGATGAATGGCGTGCGCCATCTATTACTCTGCTACAAGGCCGTCGTCGGATTTCCGCAATGAGAGAGGGGGAAGCCCCTTAAACCCTAGCTTAAGAAGAAATCACAGAGTTGCACAGAGAAAAAAAGGGAGTTACGCAGAGGAGAGAATGTTTTTTTTAAAGAATAACTCGTTTGATGCCGTCTTTAAGCATTGGAACATTGAAGTTTAACAAAAGACCTCTGTGAAGTTTGAGCAAATAGAGATATGTAAGAACCTGCGAAGTGTGTACGTCGGAAAACTTTTCAATAGACTTGATCTCTAACACCAACTCATTTTCAATCAAGAAATCGATACGGCAGGCTCCATCTACTACTAAGTCCTTATATATTAGAGAACAAGGCTTTTGTCTTTGATATTTTATATTCCGTAAATCAAACTCCTTAGCAAGACAACTTTCGTAAGTAAACTCGAGCAATCCCGGTCCGAGATGCCGATGGACTTCAATAGCAGCGCCAATAACTTTTTCAGTAATCGATTTGTCCATATTCAAGACAATGAATTTTAACCAACGGAAGGATTAATAATAAATATTTTTTCTCTCTGTGTAACTCCTTTTTTTCTCTGTGCAACTCTGTGATTTCTTCTTAAGTTGATGCCTATGGCGGCTTCCCCCCGCTCTTAATAACTTGTGTGTTCGAGCTTCACTTTGCCGCGGAATATACGATACACCCACGCTCCATAAGCTAGCACCAACGGAACTCCTATCGCCACGACAATAAGGAGGATTCCCAGCGTTTTCTGGCTTGAGGCCGAATTGAATATCGTTAGGCTATTCGTGTCTGGATCAAGCGTTGAACGAACAATGGTCGGAAAAGTTCCAAGCCCAAATAGTATGAGTAGCGATGCAATGCTAAGGCAGGAAAAAATAAACGCCCACCCATCGCGCCCTTTGCTCACAAGCCTCGGAACATTAAAAATCGCGAGAAATGCGATTACGGGGAAAATAATCGTGTAGGGCCTATCAAAAATATGCTGAATCATGTGCGGCATGTAGATGAATGTAGCTACGGAGGTCACTGCATACCAGAATATAAAGACAATGATCGCTTTATTGATCCACTTCCGGACAACTTCATGCGCATCCCCTTCCGTCTTCATGGTGAGATAGATCGTTCCATGCATGGCGAAGAGAGACATGGCTGTGATCGCGACGATGATGGAATAGGGACGGAAAAAGTCTGCAAAGGTGCCGACATAGTTTTGCGTTGCATCAATAGGCACGCCCTCAATCATGTTGCCAAGGAGCAGTCCAATGACAAGGCCCACAAGAATGCTGGAGATGGAGAACACGACGTCCCATAGAGAGCGCCAAGCGGGCGATTCCCGCTTGCTGCGGAATTCAATGGCGCAGGCGCGGAACATCAGGCCGGCAATCAAAAACATGAATAGGGAGTAAAATCCAGAAAATATGGTGGCGTATGCATTGGGAAAACCAGCAAAGAGGCCCCCCATCATAATCACAATCCACACTTCGTTCCCGTCCCAAACCGGGCCAATGGCGTTTAAAAACACTCTTCTTTGACGATCGGTCTTTGCAAATAGGTGGAGAGCTCCAACGCCTAAGTCAAAACCATCTAAAATGCAGTAAGCCATAGAGGCTACGCCTAAAACCACATACCAAAGAATAGCAAAGTCCATTAAAACCTTAGGTTTCTGTAAATGATGTCATCGGGTTTAGAGCGGATTTCATCAGGTCCATGCTTGATTTTCCTGTCGAGTAGAAAAATGAATAGCGCGAATAGGAGAGTGTATATGCAAACAAACATGGTAATCGATCCAAAGACCTGGGAGGGAACAATTGCTGTCGAGACCCCTTCGCTGGTGCGAAGCACTTTCCAAACAATCCATGGCTGACGGCCCACTTCAGCGGAAATCCAGCCGCATTGCTGGGCTATGTGAGGCATGAGGACGGAAAACACCATGGACCAGAGAAGCCATCGCTTTTGGTGAAGGGTATTCCTGCCCCAATAATAAATCCCGAGGAGAGCTATGAGAAACATGAGTACCCACATAGCGATCATGATGTGGTAGGTCTGAAATATGAGGGGTACATTCGGCCACTCGTTGCGGGGAATCTTATCGAGACCCGTAACGGGCGTGGAGAGGTCGTGATAGGTCATTAGACTGAGTGCGCCGGGGATTTTGATCGAGTGGACTTTCTGGTTTTTCCCATCGACCCATCCGATGACCGATATGGGGGTGGGTGTAACGGTTTCATAGAGGCCCTCGAAGGCTGCAAGCTTAGCTGGCTGGTATTTAGCGACAAGACGGGCGCTTGAATCGCCGGAAATAAGCTGCAATACGAGCGAAAGCATCGCAAAGCTGAGACCAATGGCCATCATGGGTCTTGCTATCGTTAGATGTCTTTGCTTCAGAATGTAGTAGGCTGCGACGCTGATGACAAAAAATGCGCCGGTAAGCCAGCAGGCAAGGAGGACGTGGCATAGTCGATCGATTGTTGAGGGGTTAAACACCATTTCCCAAAATTGGGTGATTTCTGCGCGGGGGCCAAGCGGGGTTTCGACGATGTGGAAACCAGCTGGAGTCTGCATCCAAGAGTTAGCGACGACAATCCAAACAGCGCTAAAGTGGGCGCCAAGGCACACGCAAATCGTAGCAAAGTAGTGGAGTTTGGGGCCTACTCGATCCCATCCAAAGAGCAAAATCCCTAAAAATCCCGACTCTAAAAAGAAGGCAAATACCCCTTCTGCGGCTAGTGCGCTTCCGAAAACATCGCCGACAAATCGGGAATAGCGGGACCAATTGGTTCCAAAGGCAAAGGTCTGAACCAAACCGGTGGCTACGCCTAGAGCAAAGGTCAAAGAGAAGATCTTAATCCAAAAACTGGCCATCTCTTTGTATTTGATGTCCCTAGTTTTCAGGTACATCCCTTCCATAATAACCAGCATAAGCCCAAGGCCAATGCTTATCGGCGGATAGAGATAGTGGAAGCAAATATTGAGAGCAAACTGGATGCGGGAAAGAAATAATACGTCCATCGTGAAATGCCAATGTTAGAAAAAAAACCATAATAGTATATGGAGGTTGATGTGTAAAAGAATTTTTTTCCTTCTTTGCGTTGCCCCATTGTGTTCAGAGATGAATCTGCGGGATCTTTCGCTTCAGGGCGCTGAAGAAATCGCACTGGAATACAACAAGAACTTCCTCATCGCTCAGGAAAGCACGCTTCAAGCAAATGAGAGAAAGCTGCAAGCCGTTTCCCGCTTCCTACCGGCTGTTCACTACAGGGCTGAGTTTCGAGATATAGATAAAAAGGAGCTGTTTTTCGATGTATTCAGCTCAGACTTTACCTTTAGCCATCAAGGCTATAGCAGCATACTGCAGCTAAGCCAGCCTATCTTTTCGACAGATCTTGTTTTCGGCTTGAAGTCGAAGAACCTGGAGGCCCAGGTATACAGCTACAGCCAAGCCAATACCAAAAACGAGCTCCTTCTGGCGGTCAGAGACCGCTACTACGCAGTCCTCCTCTATGAAAAGGCGCTAGTCATCGAGCGGGAAAACATCGATTATCTGGCCTATGCGCTTGAACAGGAGCAAGGAAGGTTAGAGGCGGGAAGCTCCACGCCATTCGAGGTGAACCAAAGTAAAGTTTCAGTTTCGAATGCCATTTCGCTCTATTATTCGACCTTGAAGGACCTGAAAAATGCCCGCAACGCCCTCATCTTGACTTTGGGGATCGATCCCCTTCTTGAGCCAGAAATCCATCTCGATATCGACGCGATGCCGGTCGATTCAATCCCCGAACTTGCGATGAAACTCGAACTCCTGAATCAAAAATACCATTACCGGAGCGACACGTTTCCAAGCACCGCAGACTACCTTCTCTACATTGACACCTTGGAAAATGCCCGAAAATTAACCCTATTTTCTCCAAGCGAGGTGGATGAGTATTTAGATTTAGCCCTCTCGCTGAGACCCGATCTTCAGGCCCGAAAGCTCCAAGTCGATATAGCTAATCAGAATGTGAATGCAAAATTGGGAACCTATCTTCCGAAAATTTCAGGGTACGTCCGCTACTCTTACAACGATATAGACTTGGGAACCCGCCCGTTTTTCCAGCAATCCTACGATTTGTCGGCTGGTGTCGTCCTTAGTTGGAATATCTTCGACAGCCTTCTCCGCGAACATGAAGTCCGCGAAGCCCGATCTGTTAAGTCCTCTTCTAAGATCAGCTATGACAAAGAGTGGCAGCGGATCGAAGTGGAAATCCGCAACGGCCTCTATCAGCTCGAAGAGGCGATGCTGGCCTACTCTTCCGCCACTCAAGCGGTCTATGTAGCGGAGCAAGCCCGTTTGCAGGCTCAAGAAAAACTCAGCTTCGGGAGGATCGCCCCCCTTGAATACCGCGATTCGGTCAATCAACTCTCTCAAGCGCGCAACCAGCAAAACCAGGCCAGCTTTGACTTGCTTGCAGCTTATTACCAAGTGCGGTATGCAACAGGTGTAGACACAAGATAATTTGGAGCCCTTTATGAAAAAGATTCTACTTGCAGCCCTTGCCCTCTTTGTCGCCAGCTGCGCGTCTTGCAGTAAAGAAGAGGAAGACTTTACCCCATATCCTGGCGGAAAAAGCCCAAAAGAACAACCTAGAACATAAAATTTAAGCTCTGCTTGCTTTCAACTCCCAGAAATACTAAAATCTTCATGGGGCAAGTCATGAATATCTTGCAAAGATTTGTTGTTTTTCTGTAAAAGGCATCTCTAGATGAGCTTTATACATTCAGTCACTCCTTTTATCGAAGTCATGATCATTGCGGTCATGCTCAACTACATTCTTTCCTTTTTCTGGAACACCAAATCGATGGATTTGGTTCTCGGCTTCCTCGCATTCTTCCTCATATTGGCCATTTCAAGCTGGCTGAACCTTCCCGTTCTCCACAAAATCATGGTCTTGATCGGAAATGTGGCCGCCATCGGCATCATCATCATTTTCCAGCCGGAACTGAGAGTCGCCCTTTCCAAGCTGAGCCTAAAAAGCCGCAGATCCAGGGAGATCACCGAATTCGATAAATTCCTCGATCAGCTCGCCGCCTCAGTCTACCGGATGTCTGAAAAACGGATAGGCGCTTTGATCGCAATGGAGAACGAAGATTCCCTTCAAGAATATGCCCAAAAAGCGGTTATGCTGAATGGGGAGTTTTCGCCTGAGCTTCTCGAGACCATCTTTGCGGTCAACACACCGCTGCATGATGGAGCGGTCATCCTGCGTGATAAAGTGATCTTGGCAGCAGCAGTAATTCTCCCGCTCGTTGAAGACTCTTCCCAACTGGCCAAGTCGATGGGAACGCGGCATAGAGCCGGATTGGGACTTAGCCACATGACCGACTCGCTCGTCATCGTGGTCTCTGAAGAAACGGGCAAAGTCTCGATTGCTAGAGAAGGGATTATGACCCGCGGGGTAAAAATCGATCGCTTTAAAGGGATCATCCGCAGTATCTTTAATCCTCCAACGCGCATGCTGCAGACAAAATTCAGTTTCATGGAGTGGCTGAAAACGTGAGAACGCTCTTAATCCGTCTTTTTGTAGAAAATTGGCCAAGAAAGCTCATTTCCCTGATTTTAGCCATGATCATCTGGATGATGGTGAGCCGCTCAATGACCGTGAACAAAGTGATTCCAAACGTTGCGGTCAGAGTATCGAATCTCCCTGCGGATAAGACGATTGAAGGGATGCAGATCAATGGAATTTTGAGCAAAAGGGTCTCGCTCACGCTCATCGGGCACAAAGCCGCCTTGGATGAGATTTCATCTAAAGATCTTGAGGTGGTCATCGATGCGAAAGATAAATCCCAAGAGTGGATTGCCGCCATCGATAAGAAAAATTTAGTGTCTCTCAACCCCGATTTCGACATAGCTAAACAGGTTTCCCGCATCCTCCCTGTCGAAATGATTGTGCGGCAGAGCAAGCTCATCACGGAAAGAATTCCGATCACCGTAACTCAGCCGATTGGAGAGGTTCCAAAAGGGTATCAATACCTCGACATCTACCCCTACCAGCTCTCGGTCACTGTCAACGGCCCTGAAGAGGCGGTAAAACGACTCAAAAACCGAGGACTGAAGCTCACTTTCAATCTCAACGATATTAGCCAAGAGGATCTCGACACACTGCAAAGCTCGAGCAAGGCTGATAAATCGGATGAAATTAGCTTTTTTGTTCCTGATTCATGGAAAAAGATCTCTCTTCCCCTCCTTTCTGAATCGGCGATCGAAATCGACGACCCGCTGGCCAAAGCGCTCCGGATCGATTTCTCCCGCCAAGATCTATTGCCTATTGGCTTTTCGATTCCAGTCACTGTCTTTTTCCCGCCAAGCCACAGTAATACCCTCAACCCTGAAACGTATAAATTAGCGACTAACGACTTCATCGCTAAGAAAAACGGGATCAAAGTATTCAATGCTCCTCTTTATGCCCAAGGAGTAAGCCGTTTATTTCTGGAAACGGTTAAAGATATGGTTCAAATGGTGATTATCGCCTCTCCTAAATCTGAGAGGGAAACACTCCTTTGGAACGCCCAATTTATGTATCCCCACGAACTGGAAGACCGGTACGTTGCCAAAGTGATCTCCGAGTCGAATGATATCGTCTACGATGTGCAGCCCCATCTTTTAGAAGACTACCTCCGCAACCGTTTCCGGAGCTATATGACCCGGTTCCGCCTCTACACTCCCGACAATCACAAACTCTCTTTAAAAATTGAGCTCAAGGCCAATGCGATTTCGGTAACCCCGCAAAATTATCCATGAAACATGTGGTTCTCCTTAAGTCGCGCTCCAACAATCATGGCGGACTCGAAAAATATGCATCCCGCATCGCCAAAGCATTTATTGAAAGGGGTTCCAGAGTTACGATTCTGACAACTGGAAAAGCCGTTCGCCATTCAGAAATTCCGATCGTTGCCACTAAAACCATCCCATGGCCAGCATTTGCCCGAATGGAGCAGTTCGATTGGTTCGTTCAGAATTGGCTGAAGAAAAATGGAGCGGATCTAGTGTTTGGCATGGATAGGAACCGCTTTCAGACGCACATTCGGGCTGGCAACGGCGTCCACGCAGCCTATCTGGAGAGCCGCATTCTGACAGAGGGGAAGATGAAGGCCCTTTTTTGCCAAATGAATCCCCTTCATCGAAAAATCCTCGAGCTAGAGAAAGCCGCATTTGAGAATCCTGCGCTTCAAAAACTGTTCACCAACTCCCACATGGTCCGCAATCAAGTTCTAGAACACTACGCGGTCGATCCGGCCAAGATCCAAGTGATCCACAACGGAGTCGAGTGGAATGAGATGGAGTCTGACTTTTCTAACTGGGAACGGGGAAAAGTTGAGGGGCTCAAGAAGTTCTTACTCGACCGAAACCATTTCCACTTCTTGTTTATAGGAAATGGATATCTAAGGAAAGGTCTCGATAAACTAATACTGGCTCTTGCCCAATTGAAAAATGAGTCTTTCCACCTCTCGGTGATCGGCAAAGATAATAAAATGGATATCTACAGGGCCAAAGCGATCCAGTTAGGATTGAAAGATCGGGTCCATTTCTTCGGACCCAGCCAGGAAATCCGCCTCTTTTACCAGCTTGCCGACTGCCTCGTCATCCCCTCTTTCTACGACCCTTTTGCAAATGTCACCGTCGAGGCTCTTGCGATGGGCCTTTTCGTCCTTTCATCAAAACTGAACGGCGGCCATGAAATCCTCACCCCATCCAATGGCGCGGTCATCGAGGATCTCTTAAGCCTTGATGCAATGGTTGAAGCGCTCCGGATCGCAATCAGAAACAAAAAGACGGTAGAAAGTTCAAATCTCATCCGAAATAGCGTAAAGCATCTCGATTTTTCCAATCAGCTTCGAATTCTTATGGAGAGTTGTGGATAAAGAAAAGTGGCTCTATCGTTGCATTCGCCTTGGAACCTATCCCTGCAGCTGGATGCCCTATTCATGGCTTCATCAGATCGGCAAAGTCATCGGCAATATCGCCTATTATTTCATGAGGGAATATCGGAAACGGGCGCTCAGCAACCTCGCTTTGGCAAATGATTTGGCCCTCACGCCGAAACAACTTGTCCGCTACGCCAAAAAATCATTCCAAAATCTCGCCATCAATTGCCTTGAGTACCCGCGCCTTGCCCGCGAAACCGATTTTTCCCGCGTCATTCAGTGTGAAAATCCGGAGATTGCCAATGAGATTTACAAGAAGGGGCAAGGGATCATTTTTTTCTGCGGCCACCAATCCAATTGGGAAGTCCTTTTTCTCGATGGAACAACGCGCATGACTGGAGTTGCTATTGGAAAGGCGATCAAAAATAAACGGCTCTACAACTGGATCGTCTCCATCCGGGAAAAAAACGGCGGCAAAATCATCGCCCCCCGAAACGCTGTGAAAGAGGGGTTCCGCGCCCTGAAAAAAGGGTCGTTTATCGGAATTGTTGGCGATCAGGGGATGCCCGATAGCGGCTACTCATTTCCCTTCCTAGGAAGGCGCGCCTGGACCTCGACGGCTCCAGCCTTGCTTGCCTACAGGACAAACTGCCCGATTATATTCGCCGCCACCCATCGCGTTAAAGGGGGCTACAAGATCCGCTATCACGACCCCATTTGGCCCGATCAGTCGCAACCGGCCGAGCAAGAAGTAGTCCGGATGATGGACAAAGCACTCACCCAGCTCCAAGAGAGCATCAAGCGCTCTCCCGGAGAGTGGCTTTGGCAGCATAACCGGTGGAAGCAGCAAACGACCCACAACCTCTATAAACGGTTTAGACAAGACTGCATCTGCATCATCCTTCCCGAAGAGGGCTTTGAGGATCTTCTCCCCCATCTCCCCACTCTCAAAGAGATCTATCCCCTCGTATTCCTGTTCCTCCTCGTCCCCGAGAAATACCGGCACGCAAAACTCATTGATGCGGATGAGACCATTTACTATAAGACGCTTGATCAAACGCTTGTCAACGATCTACGCTTCAAGCTCATTTTCAACTTCACCAACTACAAACCAATTCATGCGCACTACGAAGCCTTGAGCGCCTTTGAAGTTCTCGATCTTCCCACTTTAAAAGAGCTTGCAGCGCAGCACTTGCAGCCGAACCACAATCTATCCGATGTGTTCAAAAGGGCCCTTTGCCGCCCCGGATCCATTTGGCAAAAGGAGGAACATGCCAGCTGATCGCTTTTACATAGACGCGCCATTAACTGGAATCCTCTCCTTGGAAGGGGCTGAGCAGCACCATCTAGCCCATGTGATGAAAATCCATGTTGGAGAAGAGGTTGAATTGGTCAATGGGCGCGGGGGCCTTGCGAGAGCCAAAGTCCTCTCGATTTCGAAAAGGGATGCAGAGCTTGAGATCCTTTCTGCTACCCAATCTCCCCTGCCCCCTCCCCTACTCACCCTTGCCGTTCCCCTCATGCGCCCCGCCAAACTCGAGATCGTCGTAGAAAAGTGTACTGAACTTGGCGCCGACGCTTTTTGGTTCTATCCGGCCCATTATTCGGAGAAGGACGACCTCTCGCCCCACCAACAGGATCGGCTAAACCTCATCGCCGTTTCCGCTATGAAGCAGTGCGGCAGGCTCGATCTTCCTGCAATCAAACTCCTCGGCTCATTTGAAGAGATTTTTAACTCCCCCGCCGCCTATCTTTTTGGCGACACAAGGCCAGGCAAAATGACCAAACGCCCTGAGGGAAAAATTGTTTTTATAACGGGACCTGAACGGGGATTTTCTGAAAGCGAGGTTGAAGTTCTAGACCGAAAAGCAAAAGGGGTACGGCTCCACGCAAATATTCTTCGCGCAGAGACCGCACCAATTGTTGCATCAGTATTATACCGATCGTGATTCAAGAATCGGTTTGATACAAATTTGGCTTGACATGCAAAATATTGAGCATGATTTTCTTAAGCGATGCTGAGCGGGCTCAGCTCATAGCGCAACACAAACGAGAACGAGACAAAAGAATCTGCGACCGGATCAAGGCTCTCCTGCTGTTTGATAAGGGT
>JANPFC010000091.1:0-12394 GCA_031423235.1 Chlamydiota bacterium
TTCAATGTGAAGCTATTGCGAGATGGGCTGCGTCGATTTAAAATTTAATCCTTCTCTGTGGGCTCTGTGCCCTCTAGCGAACCCTGTTCGCGGGTGGTAAAAAAATATTTTTCGATTCTTGAACTTTTTTCGGTATATACCCAACGTGACTCAAAAATTGGCGGATAAGGGAATTGAGAAGATCCTTGGCCAGGTCGATGCGAAATACAAGAAATCCTCTTTATTTAAAAATTGTTTTTACATAAAATTGCTTGGATAAAATATACCTCATCAAGGTATACATAGGTTAGCAAGCATGGCCATCGGATCATTTAAGGATGAGGAAGTTGAGATCTTCTTTGTTAGCGGTAAGGCGCCTCGAAAGCGTGGATGGGCAGTCATTAGCAATGTTGTTAAAAGAAAGCTCGACATGCTTCATTATGCCAAAGATCTCAAGGACTTAAAAAGTCCGCCGAGCAATTGTCTAGAATCGTTGACTGGAGATTTGCTTGGATTTTATAGCATCCGAATAAACGACCAATGGCGAATTATTTTTAGGTGGGATAGCCGACCGTTTGACATAAAAATTATGGATTATCACTAATATGAATCTTATGCGTAGAAAACCAACTTCTCCTGGGGAAATCTTAATCGAAGAGTTTTTAAAACCATTGGATTTGACCCAAAAACAGCTAGCCGATCATCTTGACTGTGATTATAAGGTTATTAATCGAATTGTGAATGAGCAAGCTGCTGTCAGCCCTGAAATGGCAACTCGATTAGCGGCTGCATTTGATACAACTCCAGACTTCTGGTTGAATGCTCAAATGGCAGTAGATTTATGGCTTCTTCGCTCAAAAAAGCCAAAAATCCGCTCTCTAATTAAAAAACACCGCCCTCGAAAAAGAATATATCGAAGTTGAATCAATCAGACTAATTGGCGGATAAGGGAATTGAGAAGATCCTTGGCCAGGTCGACCCGGACAGGCTTATCCTGCTCAAGGAGATAGACTTCATGGGGGTGGATCGCGCTGCAGAGGTTCTTCAGGCTTTCGGTCTGGAGGATGATATAGTCCACTTCATGTAAGGATGAGAGGAGGTGGATCAATTCATCATCAGGTTCCGTATCCCTCACATAGATGATCAGCTCCTGCCCATCTTGAGCCGAAAGCTGCCGGATGGTTCGGAATAGGGCATTGGACATTGTTTGCCCCTTTTCCAGAACAAGAAGCGAGTATTTCTTGCCTTTCAGAACTTGATGTAGAGCATAGGTGTGGCTTTCATCAAAGATCTTCGTATCGGAATCGACTTGAAGAAGTCTTTGAGCGAGCTCAGATAGCGTGATCTGCACGCAGCCAAGCCTCTCAATCGAAAGGCCAGCAGCGATGTTGGCAAGCTGAGCAGCCAGTTGGATATCGAGTCCATTGGCAAGCCCCAGACAAATCATCGCTAGCACAGTATCGCCTGCGCCTGTTACATCTTTTACTTCCTTAGAGCGGACTGGAAAATCGGTGCGCCCATCCGCATTGAAAATCGAAATCCCCGCCTCTGAGCGAGTGATGAGGAGAATATCTGCTAAAGAGAGGAGCTGCATCGCCACATCATCAAGCGATGCGTGAGGAGGGCACTTTGCAGCTGCATAGGCTTCCGAAAGATTGGGTTTCAGAACAGTCGCCCCTCTGTATTTGGTAAAATCGGATCCTTTTGGGTCGACAATCGCGGGGATCTTCGCGTCTTTTGCAATTTGAAGCGCCGTCTGAATCAATGATAGCGTAAGAAACCCTTTCCCATAATCGGAAATAGCCACCACATCAACTTGAGGGATGAGTTCCTTAAGTCTGATGATGACTGCTTCTTCAAGCTCTGGTTTAAGTGGAGTGATGGTTTCAAAATCGACGCGGATGAGCTGCTGGCTATCGGCAATCAGCCTGTTCTTCACCGGAGTTTTGTAATGGGGCTCGACTAGAAGCGAGCTAGTGTCGGCGCTGAAGAGGTGCTGTTTTAACTCTTCGCCCTCTTTGTCGCTTCCTATGCGGCCCACCGCATAAACAGTTGCGCCAAGCGTTGTTAAATTGAGAACGACGTTTCCAGCGCCGCCAGGCCTAGACTCTTGCTTGAGCACTTCCATGACAGGCACGGGCGCTTCAGGAGAAATCCGCTTCACCCTTCCCGTCGTATACGTGTCGAGCAGGAAGTCGCCCATTACGAGCGCTTTAAAGGGGCGGAAATGACTAAATGTTCTTGCTAATTTCACCATCTATCGCTTCTCAACAGATACTCCTGCACATATTCGCGGACAGCCGTTTCAACGGGCGTCGTCTCGATGTACTTTGGATCAGAAGAGAAGATCTTATGGAATTTGTCCATGCAAGCGCAAGTATAATTCTGATATTGTTTAACAAGATCGGGCGGCATGTCGATATAAGCGATGTTCTTCTGCTTATCTAACGCCTTGAAAAACGCCTCAGCGAGCAGATTCCAAGTGGTCGGTTTTCCTTGTCCAATATTGTAAATACCGCCCACGTTCCGGTATTTCGGCTCCAGAAACGCGCAAGTCATCCTCACCGCGTCTTTCACGTAGATAAAGTCGCGCATTTGGCCGCCATCGGAAAATTGCGGATCATTTGTCTTGAAGAGATGAACTGTACTGCCGTCGTGAGATTTCTGCATCATTTTCAGAACCATAGAGGCCATGCGCCCCTTGTGATACTCATTTGGGCCGAAGACGTTGAAGTACTTCAAGCCTACCACGTTTTTCAAAAACCCTTCCCGCTTCATCCACAAATCGGCGAGGTGCTTGGAAAACCCATACATGTTCAATGGGCGCAGAGTTTCTAGCGCCGATTCGTCATCTTTAAAGCCAAGGGCGCCATCGCCATAGGTGGCAGCAGAAGATGCGTAGATGAACCGTTTATTCCACTTGAGGGCCCATTCGGCAAGGCGGATGGTGTAGCGGAAATTATTCTCCATTAAATAATCGGCGTTGGACTCCACAGTATCGGAACAGGCGCCCAGGTGGATAATCGCATCGATCTCCCCCTCTTTGCCCTTAAGCCAATCCATGAGAGCGTGTTTTGAAATCAGATCGATGAACTGCTTACCGAGAAGATTCTTCCACTTATCCCCGCTTTTCAAGTCGTCGACGAGGAGAAGCCCACTATGTCCTAAATCATTGAGATGGCGCACGACTCCAGATCCGATCATGCCGCTTGCGCCCGTGACAATAATCGTAGGTTCTTTCTTCATAAGTCTCACAGTTTCAAAACAGCGAAGTTTACCATGGGATAGCGCCTCACAACAAGGGGAATTTCTTCATGAAACGCCCCTCAATCACTGTGACAGCTTGCCCCACTAGGTGAACTCGCCCCCCAACCATCCTAACAATTAAGCTTCCACCCCGTTTAGACGCTTGGTACGCGAAGAATTCGGTCTTGTGCAGCTTCTTTGCCCAGTAGGGCGCTAACTTGCAGTGGATAGCCCCTGTGACTGGATCTTCTCCCATCCCGTGGAGAAGGCGAAAATATCGGGAGACAAAATCATAGGGGGCACGCCCTTTCACCGTAAGGATGACTCCCGTATAATTCAATTGGGAGAGGGCATTCCAGTTGATTTTTAGATTGCGCAACTCCTCTTCGCAGGCAAATTCGGCAATTACATGCTCTCCCGCATCAACTGCATGGAGAATTTCACAACCGAAAAGTGTTTGGAGGGGGGCTCGATCGATTTCACTCCCAATGGTGCGAAGAGGAAGATCCATCCGGTAGCCATCTTTATCTTTAACGACGAATAGGGGACCGCTTTTAGACTCAAAACAGATCTTATTGCCTAATACCAATCGCTGCTCGAATATCAGATGTGCGCTTGCGAGGGTACCATGCCCGCAAAGATCCATTTCAATCGTCGGCTTGAACCAACGCAAGTGGAAACGATCTTCGGTTATGTGTTTTATGAAGGCGGTTTCGGAAAGGTTCATTTCCGCAGCGATCTGAAAGCAGAGAGAATCGGGTGGAAATTCTTCAACGAGCATCACTGCCGCTGGATTGCCGGTAAATGGGCGGTCTGTAAAAGCGTCAATCGTCCAAATTTTCATTTCTTTACCAGCTCCTAATATAGAAACCCAAACAAATAAAGGGGGATTTTTTTGCCAAATCCAATTTTCATATCATCTAACACTAAATAGGCATTTTGTTCGTCTCGGACTTGATAATCATTTTTATTTTTTCCACCGATTTCCATAACCCACTGATCGTCGATTAAAAAGTCTCCCTTATCGTGAAGACACACCTTGTGTTTGCTACTTACTTGATTAACAAAAAATGTTTCTCGAATACCACCCACTTCAGCATCTCGTTTCAAAGAGCGATTGACCGCACAAAGTAAATTAGAATTATTCAGATAAATTTTAGCCGGCTTACGAATCAAGTTATTTCCTTTTCCAGCAGGGAATACATCATTTAATAATCCAGAACTGCTCAAATATTCTAGGCAATCATAAACAAGTTCTCGAGAAACACCTAAGTTCTTGCTCATTTTATCGACATTGGGGATTAAACCATTTGACGTAGCAACCAGCCATAGGATCTTCTTTAGAATAGGCAAAGTAGTTTGTCTCAAATTGTAAACAACAGCGACATCTTCGAAGAGCACCTTTTCAATAACATTCGTCAGTTTTGACAGATAATCTTGCAGTCCTTCCAAGAAAAATGGGTAATAACCGTGCTCTAAATAGTCTTTAAAGTGTTGAGACGAGAGGCCGAAATCAGATGCTATAGCTACATGATTCTGTATAATTTCTTCTATAGTCAATATCGGAAGTTGTATGTTCTTAGCAAAACTGAGGTACTCGCGGAAAGAAAGTCCCAAAAGTCGATGGTAAACAACACGCCTAGAAAGATCCCCTTTGCTTTTATTCAAATCTAAAGAAGAACTCGCAGAAAAGATGATTTGCCTACCTTTATAGGTATCTAAGAGATTTTTAATCTCGATCGACCAATCAGGGTATTTATGAACCTCATCAATGTAAAGGGCCTCTCCACCTTCTGCAAAAAAATCTTTTGCAATATTGACTAGCCCATAAGAAAGAACGGTTAGATTATCGGCCGAAACATACAAAGCGCGGTTGGGTGTCTTGTATCTTTCTAAAAGATCCTGGCAAACCATTGTTGTTTTCCCAACGCCCCGGTCGCCCACGATACAAAGGCCAGCCGCTTTCCAGTTGATTTGAGTGTATAAATATCGTTTGGCAACGGTCGGCACGGTTGACATAACTTCTTGATGAATTTGGATCAGGTCCTCGAGCATCGCGCCTCCAAGTGTAAACTGTAGATTACACTTTCTACTAGATTTTGTCTACTTCAGCTTACACTTCATACAAGCAACTAAAAGCGAGTAACATGCATAGAATCAGCCGAGTCTACCATTTGGAGTAGGGCCAGTCAACAAGGGGAATTTCTTCAATAAAACGGGCCTCCTTGCCAAAAACCTAAGCACGTGTGTATTATCCCCGTCTTATTTATTACAAACCAAAAAACCAAGAGATAACAATGTCAGTACCCGTAGTCACAGAGAAAAAAGGGTCAGATTACGTCGAATTGCCAAAATTCGAATTAACAGACCTACGGATCCCCTTTGTAGATATGGCTGGAAGAGTTTACAAACCAGAAACAGTGATCGTCGCCTTCAAAACAGAAGAGATCATGAGAGCATTTTATCAATCAGTTAAGCATACCTATGGCCAGTTAGCTGTATTTGACCGACGAGATAATGAGCCAAATTCAATGGGAATTCGTTTGAGATTGGAGCACATACAAACTAAAACTGTAAATGACATTCTAAAATTGCTGAGAGAAGATTTAGGTGCCGATAAAGTCAACGAGTTTGTGAAGAAATATTTCGATTAGTACCAACTGCATGCATCCTTTCGACGAATAGATCGAAAGGGAACAAAAGTAACTCCATCAATTGGCACCGGTACACCTTTTAGACAAAAGAAGGCTGTGCCGCTGCCGGTCATCACTACTTCTCCAAAACTCTTCCTCAGTTCATTTCGGAGAGATCCAAGTCTTGGTTCGAGACGAAATGAAGGAATCTCCAAGTCATTGAAGAATTGGGGATATGATTTAAGAGCTTCTTCCGGATTGCGCGGAGACAATTCTTGTACATTCGTATTTTTATATACAAGCGGTGTAGAAAGACCGTATGCCGGCTTAGCGATGTAGCCAATTAGTGGTTCTGGCAGAGAAAAAGGCTCGAGGATCTCTCCTCTGCCCGTACAGTAGGCTGTGCCGGAAGAGAAGAAAAATGGGACATCGGATCCAATGGTAGCGCCAATTTCAATGAGTTGATCTTGAGTTAAAGGGGAACCGATAAGTTCATTAAGGCCCCATAGAGCGGTCGCTGCATTGCTGCTTCCTCCGCCAAGTCCCGCCTGGATCGGAATCTGCTTTTCAATGTGGATTTTTACAGGAGGTACATCTGTGCGAGTTCTAAGTTGTGCTAGAGCTTTTGCAACGAGGTTTGAACTATCGCAAGGTATGGAGGGGTCGCTGCAGGTGAGTTCATCTTGAGATGAAAGGGAAAAAAAAAGGCGATCGAACAAGTCGATCGCCTGAAATAGTGATGCGATGTCATGATACCCATCAGGCCGCTTGCGCAAAACCCGAAAAAACAGGTTGAGCTTAGCTGGCGATAGATAGTTATTCAGACTTTTCGCTCTCTGTTGGCAGTGGAGCAGTAACTGCTTCGATGCCTGTTGCTACAAATCCTTCTGGGACGATAGCCAGTTTGCAAGTAGCTGTAATTCCCTCTTTCAACTTGAGAGAGATCTTGTGCTCGCCTGTAACTTTAATCGGTTTCGTAACAAGAACAGACTTCTTCTCAATTGGCAATCCTTTCTCTTGGAAAAGTTGCGCAATATCGCCTGCTGAAACAGAACCGTACATGTGTCCTTCTGGATCGACTTTGACTCGAATTTCCAAAGAAGTACCTTCGACTTGCATCGCTAGTTCTTCAGATTCTTTCTTATCGACGACCGCTTGCTGAGCACGCTCAGATCTGAGTCTTTCTTGTTTACGGATCGTGTTTGGGCTTGCAACGATAGCAAAACCTTTCGGCAGGAGAAAATTTCTCACATAACCAGGTTTGGCTGTTACGAGCTCCCCTTTCTTACCGAGGGCATCCACGTCTTGGAGCAATAGCAATTGTTGTTTCATCGTATTCTCCTATTCTTCTGCTACGAAAGGAAGCAGCGCCATGTGACGGGCACGTTTTACTGCTTTCTTGAGTACTTTTTGATAATAGTAAGATACACCCGTGATGCGTCTTGGCATGATTTTGCCGCGCTCAGTGATAAACTGTCTGAGTGTCTCTGTATCTTTGTAATCGATCGTCTCAACTTTCGAAGTAACAAATGGGCACGCTTTCTTTTTTCTTGAGAAAGGCGATGAATCCCCGCCTTGCTGCGGAGAAGGACCTTGTCTTTGCTCGTAAGGTTTTTTTTCTCTTGGAGGATACATGATTAGCCTTGCGTTTTAAGAGGTTTGAATTCCAATGTGTCGAGAGCTTTCTCGGCGCGCATGGTCATAAATCGGATGAGATCCTCATGAAGGTGGTATTCCTTCCAGAGTTCGCCAATCGCTTGTGTCGGTGCGTTGAAATAAAGGACGTAGTAGTATCCTTCGCGCTTTCCATCGATTTCATAGGCGAGTTTCTTGCGCCCTTGTTCGTGGATCTTAACGATTTCCCCACCCTTATCGGTGATTCCATCAGTGATTTTATCAAAAGCTTTCTTGCGGGAGTCGTCGCTAAGCGTCGCGCTTAGGATATACATCCCTTCATAGAGAGCTTTACGCTCATTTTTTTTCATTTTCATCTCCAATGCTCGGAGTCGATGAACTCGATTTAGTGTTGGTTAAGTTCATCGCACTGGTTAAACCTTTATCCAGCCATATTTCTACAGCTTGGACGACCCGATCCAGAACACCCGGAACGAGCTTCTCTTCCTCTTCAGCAAACTTAGCGAGCACATGGTCCGCTAAATCCCCTTCTTGCCGATCGCCAACCCCTATTCGGAGCCGCGGATATCGATTTGTCTGCAGACACTCCTCAACGCTCTTCAGGCCATTATGGCCTCCCGAGCCACTATTGATTCGGATCCGCAGCTGTCCCAGAGGAAGGGCCACATCATCAGTTATGATGAGGAGGCGGGACAGATCTATCTGAAAGTAGTGCATAACTAGCGCTACTGCTTCGCCGCTGAGATTCATGAATGTCAGCGGCATCAGCAAAATCACAGGGTCGTCGCCTATCTTACCGACGGCTATGGACCCTTTAAACTTCAGCTGTTTCTTAAACTCAAGCCCATGTTTTCGTGCGAATTTCTCAACAGCTGCAAAACCAACGTTATGGCGCGTCCGATCGTAGGTTTTACCGGGATTCCCGAGGCCTACAATCAGCGCTACGCTAACCACACTTATGCCGCGCCAGCTTTCTTGCCGACAATCACAGCCACTTCGGTCATCTTAGCAATAGGACGAACGTGCGAAGGAATTGTGATATCAGCCAATGTTTTCGATTGAGCAACGTTCAAATCACGAACATCCACTGTCAGTTCTTGTGGAATGTGCTTTGGCAAGCAAGAGACTTTCATAGTCCGCACTACTTGACGAATAAATCCGCCGAGTTTCACGCCTACGCAATCTGCAACGCCAACCATTTGAATTGGAACATTCAATGTCACTGGTTTATCTTCAAACACAAGAGCAAAGTCAATATGCTCTACGTCATAAGAAGCGACGTTGTATTGAATCTCTTTAATGATCGCTTTATGTTTGTTGCTCCCTTCTGTCAATTCAAACACAGTCGTAGCTAAAAGACCTGCTTTGATATTGCGCAAAATTGCCTTGATATCATCGGCTTTCACTTGAACTGGAACACCGGGCTTGTCAACACCATACATGATGGCTGGGATATTCCCTTCTCGGCGGAGTTTATTGTTCTCCCCTTTCTTCCCACTCGTTCTCTTACGTATTTCTAATTTCATAATTTTTTCTACCTCTTAAATAGCGATGAAATCGACTTCGCTGAAATTACACATTCTATAGCTTCTGCAAGAAGAGGGGCGATCGAAACGATATGCATCCCTTTTTCTTCTTTTAATGGGGGCACCGAATTCGTGATAAAGAGTTGGTCTATCCCTTTCAACTTAAGCTTGCCCATCATGAGAGCGTGTGCAATAACTGCAAAAACGGTCTTCGCACCTTCTTCTTTACAAACCTTTGCGGCCATCTCCAAGGTCCCTCCAGTCGAACAAATATCATCGACTAGAATCGCTTGTTTCCCTTTTACGCTGCCGATCAGAGCATTGACTTCTACATCGCGCCCATTGATCCGCCTTTTGTCGACAATCGCGATATCTAATTTTAGATCCTCAGCGAACTTTCTCGCCATCTTATTGCTCCCGATATCTGGAGAGACAATAACCGCGTCTTTCAACTTCAAATCTTTCAAGGCCTTCACAAAGAGAGGCCGAGCATACAGGTGATCTACAGGGATATTAAAAAAGCCCTGGATCTGCTCTGTGTGCAAATCCATCGTTAAAAAGCGGGTCACCCCTGCTTTTTCGAGCAAATCGGCCACCAGCTTAGCTGTGATTGGCACGCGCCCTTTTTCCTTCCTGTCCTGCCGTGCATATGCAAAATACGGAACGACTGCCACAATGCTCTTTGCCGAAGCACGCTTCAAAGCGTCGACCAAAATCAAGAGCTCCATCAAGTAGTGGTTGGGATGGCGTGCTGGCGATTGAATCACAAACACATCTTTCCCCCTCACATTCTCGAGGATCTGAACTCCGATCTCACCATCAGGAAAGGTCTCGATGACCACTTTCCCTAAATCAACACGCAAGTGTTTTGCCACTTCGCGCGCCAACTCTGGATGCGAAGAGCCGGCAAAAATCATAGCGTTATTGGTCATTTAATCTCAAACTTGGGGCGGAAGGATTCGAACCTCCGCATGGTGGTACCAAAAACCACTGCCTTACCGCTTGGCGACGCCCCATCAGCGAAAAATTTAAAGGTGCCATCATAGCTAAGAGGGTAAATATTTTGCAAGGAATGACATGAGTATACCGACATCTTGTGAAAAATAAAGATTCCTGTAATGCCATTTTGCCAGAAAAGGAGATGTGGAGCTCGAGCCCAACTTTGCATCAAGTTGGCGAGAGCGAATATCGCCTTTAATGGTGAAATGGCGAAACAGAAATCTTTACTTTTCGCGAGATGGCGGTATATATAGAAAAATCATGCGGATCGTCCATATATGCTCTGAATTTGCCCCGATTGCCAAGGCTGGAGGCCTCGGAGAGGTCCTTGTCGGACTCTCTCGAGAACTTACCAGAAACAGCCACGATGTCGATGTAATCATCCCCAAGTATGACTTTATTGACCTCTCTAAAGCCCACAACCTAAAAATTGAAGTACCTAACTTCAAGTGCCTTGAGTATCAAAATGCGATGTGGTCAGCTAAAGTGGAAGAGTGCAATCTCCACCTTCTGGAGGCTCGCCACCCAGCTGGATACTTCCATCGAGGCAAAATTTACGGCTGCGAAGACGACACAGCCCGGTTTACCTATTTTTCTAGAGCGGCTTTGGAATACCTTGCTTTGAAAAATGAGCCGATCGATATTCTCCACCTTCATGATTGGCACGTGAGCCTTTGCGCTCCGATGGTGAAAGATCTTTTTAAGGGGCTAAAGATCAAAGCAGTCGTACTATCGATCCACAATGTCGAATATCAAGGCAAATGCGCCGTTTCCGACCTCGATTTGATCGGACTCAACGGATCGCACTACCTGACCCCTGGTAGACTGCAGGATGACCATCCTAAATTTCCAAAGTCGATTAATTTATTGAAAGGGGGCATCGTCTATTCCGATGCAGTCGTCCCCGTTTCTCCATCCTATGCAAAGGAAATCCTTACTCCGGAATACGGTTTCAATCTTGATGGCACCCTCCGAAAAGTCCAACCTAAAATTAAAGGAATTTTGAATGGGATAGACACGACGATTTGGGATCCAGCTAATGACCCCCATATTCCAACCCATTTTGCCATTGAGTCAGTTGCCAAGGGAAAGCAGGCCAATCGGGCCAAATTCTCTACCGATCAGACCAAGAGGCCCTGGGTTGGGGCAATCACCCGGCTAGTCCCTCAAAAGGGCCCAGAATTGATCGAGGAGGCCATTAAAACCACTCTTGAGCTTGGAGGATGCTTCCTTCTCCTCGGCTCGTCGCCAATGCCTAAAATTCAGGCCCATTTCGACCTGCTAAAGCAAAAATATAAAGGGAATAACCAAGTTTTCCTCCATTACCATTACGACGAGGCATTAGCGCATAAACTCTACGCAGCGCTCGATCTCCTGATTGTCCCTTCCCATTTTGAGCCTTGCGGCCTCACGCAGCTGATTGCAATGCGCTATGGAACCCTGGCGATTGTCCGGGCAACTGGCGGCCTAAAAGACACTGTTTTTGATTGCGAAGATTCGAAAATTCCGAGCACCCAGCGAAATGGTTTTACCTTCGCAGACCCGACGAAAGCCTCCCTGAATGGGGCGCTAAAAAGAGCTTTCAACCTCTTTAAATCGGAGCCGACCACATTTCAAACCCTCATCCGGCGCTGTATGCAAGCAGATTTCAGCTGGAAAGCGCCCGCCCAAGAATATTTGAAACTCTACAGAAGTTTAAAAAGCGCGCTTGATATGAACCCAATTGGCATAAACGTAGTCGCCAATAGAAATTGCTGTGTAGAGCGCCGCAATAGAGACAGCAAACAGACTGATTTGCTGAAATAGGGCGAGCGAGATAAGTCCCGTCGAGTACGGGATCATCAGCAAAATAATCAAAAAAGCAACTGTTGCCTGAAGCACCGCTTTCATTTTCCCACTAAAACGTGCCGCAAGGGCAACTCCCCTGAGTGCGCACAACGTTCTAAGCGTACTGATCAATAGATCTCGATAAAGAAAGACGAATACCAGCAAGAGAGGCAAGGCGACAAAGCCTTGAGTGAATGTTAGAAAGAGAGAAATATGGGTGATGCTATCTGCCATCGGATCTAAAACTTTGCCTAGATCGGTCACTTCATTCCGTTTTCTTGCGAGCATTCCATCGAAAATATCTGAGCATTCGCAGATGATGAGGAGCCCCAAAAGGATATAGGGAAGCCACACAAGCGGAATTCCGAGCCACTCTCTTTCAAGATAGAGGACTGGGAAAATGGGGCTCAGGACAATCCTGAGCAGAGTGAGGTAATGCGATGGATTCATTACGCTAAAGATTAAAGAAGGCTCAACTTTTTTGCAATGCCAGTAGACCTTTTCAAAAGTTTTTGATGTTTCGGCTGACGTGAAAGCTCTCTAGAATCG
>JANPFC010000092.1:0-39298 GCA_031423235.1 Chlamydiota bacterium
ACTGAATCCTTTTATTAGGATAGGTTCAAATTGTATCGACAGAGATCATAATCGAAAGAAGCATAATAATCACAAGCGATAAGCGGAACATACTGCGAGCCCAAAGCTTATCGTCTCTGCTCTTGAAGCCTTTGATGCATAGAATAAGCCAGGCAGCGCCCAATACCGCAGCCGTAGCCAGATAAGCGTAACCGGTGTAGCCATATCCAATCAGCATGAGTGTCGCAGCTATAAAGGCGATAATATAGAGAAGCATGTGTATCTTCGTTACATGGTTCCCCTTTTCTACAGGTAAAACAGGGATCGATGCACCCGAATAATCGCTTAAGCGGTACATCGCAATGGAGTAAAAGTGGGGCATTTGCCAAAGGACAAGGATCATAAATAGAAGGGCAGCCCCCATATCGAACTGAGCCGTGACTGCGCAGTAGCCGATAACGGGAGGAACCGCTCCAGAAACGCTTCCAACGAGGGTTGCATATGAGGTGCGGGTTTTCCAAAAGCTATAGAGGCCCACATAGACAATAAACCCGATTGCTGAGACTGCAACTGCGAGAAAATTCGTGTAATAGATGAGAGTGGCAAAACCTACAATACCGAGTAGGATCGCAAAATAAATAGCGTGTCTGCCTGAGATCAGCCCTTGGACGAGGGCGCGGTCTTTGGTTCGGGCCATCTTTCCGTCGAGGTTTCGGTCAATGTAATTATTGAACACGCATGCTGACGCAATGACGGAGCCTAAGCCAATTAGGGTCGCAAGAAATAGCCATCCATCAATGTTGCCCCTAGAAGCTAGAGCAAACCCGCTCACCGTGGTGATCAGGTTTCCCATAATGATCCCTGGCTTCGTTAGCAAATAGTAGGTCTTGATCATGGCATCATTAGATTGTAGCTGAGGTTATTCATAATCCAGATGGAGCCAGAGACGACAATCACGACGATGAGCACCATAAAGAGGAAAATGATCAGGTTCCATCTCGGCTTTGCCTCTCTCAATAAATTGAGAAAGAGGATGAGCTGCAAGGTGGCTTGCGCAATAGCAAGAACAGCAACGGAGAGATCGAGTACCCATCCTGTCGCAACCCGTTCAATAACCAAAAAGTAAGAGACGAGCGTTAACACAATGGAAAGAACAAAGCCAAGCAGATAGGACTTAAGGCTTCCATATTCAATTGATTGAGGCGGCTCCATCAGTGGATCGTGGCTCATTCTATTTAGCTCCTATCAAGTAGACAATTGCAAATGTGAAAATCCAGATCAGGTACAAAAAGTGCCAGTACATTCTCAAACATGTCAGCCTTCGTAAAACCATGCCAGTGAGCCCGCTGCGGAGAAGTTGAAAGACAAAAACAACCATCATGAGGAGTCCGAAAACAATGTGGAGTCCATGAGTGCCAATGAGGGTGAAGTAAGAGGAAAGGAACGCGTTGCTTTTCCAGGTGTTTCCACCGGCAATGAGACGGCTGAATTCCCCCATTTCCATGGCCATAAAGACGATCCCCAGAAGGAATGTCAGAGCAAATAGGCTGACCATCATTCGAATGTTTTTTCTTGGGGCAAACCACATCGCGATGCCGCATGTAAAGCTGCTAGTTAAGAGGACCATCGTCTCTCCGAAGGCGAGCCTTATGTCCAATAGCTCGCGGGCAGGAGGGCCTCCGAAGGTATTGTTGTGGAGCACCGCGTAGGCTGCAAAGAACGATGCAAACATGACGCAGTCGGTCATCAAATAGATCCAGAACCCGAAGATGGTGTTGGATGTGACGTCGTGATGGGTGTCTGGATAGGCGTGCTTTGTCATGCGTGTTGCTTCTTTTTAGCAAGTTCAGCTTCTATTCTTCCCACTTCTGCAGCAGAGAGTGTAAATTCGGTATGTTTTTCTGAGAGACGGAGGATTAGACAGACGATGATGCCGAGTAGAGAAACGATCGCAAGCCACCAAATGTACCAAATGATGGCAAAGCTACAAAGAAAGCTCAAGACACCGATAAAGACTCCATGCGGTGAATTTTTCGGCATATGGATCTCTTCATAGCGGGGCTTTGAGGCTGAATGTGCGTGTTTCATGGTCCAGAATGGATCGCGTGCATCGACTTCAGGGACAACGGCAAAATTATAGAATGGCGGTGGAGATGCGGTAGACCACTCAAGAGTTCTCCCGTTCCATGGATCGCCAGTGGTATCCATATGCTGCTTCCGCTCTTTAATGCTCACTAAGATTTGGAGAGCTTGGAAGACAACGCCAACCAAAATGATGACCACGCCGATGGCGGCGATGATAAAGAGGGGCTGCCAGCCTGTACCCGGGTCGTAATGGTCCAAACGTCTTGTAGCTCCCATCAAACCCAAAATATAGAGCGGGATGAAGGCGAAGAGGAATCCGAAAATCCAGCAAAACGCCGCGTATCCGCCCAGTTTTTCATTCAACTTGAATCCAAAAATCTTGGGGAACCAATAGGTAAAGCCAGCTACAACGCCAAACAGAACTCCCCCGATAACCATCGAGTGGAAGTGGGCAATTAGAAATAGGCTATTGTGGACTTGGAAGTCTACTGGCGCAATCGCCATGAGAACTCCGTCCATCCCGCCGATGGTGAAGATGATGACGAATCCTAAAAACCAAATCATCGGGGTCGTAAAATGGACGCGCCCTCTGTACATGGTGAAAAGCCAGTTGAATACCTTAACCCCTGTTGGCACCGCGATAATCATCGTCATAATGCCGAAGAACGCATTTACATTCGGTCCTGCGCCCATTGTGAAGAAGTGGTGCAGCCAAACGATGAAGGAGAGGAACGTGATCGCAACCATCGCCCAAACCATCGAGGTGTAGCCGAATAGCCGCTTTTCAGAAAATGTTGCAACTACCTCGGAAAAGATCCCGAATGCGGGCAGGACAAGAATATAAACCTCTGGATGGCCCCAGGCCCAAATGAGGTTGATATACATCATCGGATTGCCGCCGAAATCGGAGGTGAAAAAGTGCATCCCCATTGTACGGTCTAGCGACAGCATAATGAGTGTTGCTGTCAAAATCGGGAATGCGAACACAATCAGAATCAACGCATTCAAAACAGACCAAACAAAGAGGGGCATTTTCATCAGAGTCATCCCTGGGCAGCGCATCTTGAAAATGGTCACCAAGAAATTAACTCCCGAAAGCAAAGTCCCAATTCCAGAAATCTGGACGCTCCAGATCCAATAATCGACCCCCACTCCTGGACTATATTGTATTCCTGAAAGAGGCGGATAGGCGACCCAGCCCGTTCCCGAAAAATTTCCGATCATAAGAGAGACCATTAAAAGCATCATCCCTACAGTGAAGAACCAGAAACTCAGGTTATTCAGGAATGGAAACGCCACATCGCGCGCGCCGATTTGGAGCGGCAGAACGAAATTGATCAACCCGAATACCGATCCCATTGCGACAAAGAAGATCATTGTCGTGCCGTGTGCGGTGAATAGCTGCTGATAGTGGGGCGAGGACAAATAGCCGAAAGAATCGCCGACAGACATCACTTGCTGCGCCCTCATCATGGCTGCATCGACGATCCCCTTAAAGAGCATGATGGCAGAGACAATGAGGTACATAATGCCGATTTTCTTATGATCGAGCGAGGTGAGCCACTCATTCCAAAGCCAGAGCCATCTCTTCGCATACGTCAAATAGACAACAAGGGCGATCGCGGCGAGAACCATCGAAACGCCAACGGATGCCTCGATCAGATCGTGCTTGAACGCTTGGAGGGTGAGCCTACCGAAGATGTCGCTATATTCAATGGCTGCTAGCATGACGTTCTCCTTCTGGCATCGGCATCATATATTTCATTACAATCCAGTTAAAAAGTCCCGGTTCAGAAAGAGAGTAATTTGCGGGGGCGTTATATTCGCTAGGTTTTGCCAATTGGTCATAGACCTCAAAGCTAAGTCCAGGCGCCTGCTTCGCAGAAGTTACCCACTGATCAAAATCTTCTGGCGTACTAGACTGGGCCATAAATGTCATTCCAGAGAACCCTTTGCCGCTGATGTTTGCCGAATAGCCTCGATAGGTTCCCACCCCATTTGCAATCAGGTGGAGTTTGGAGCGCATGCCCGACATAGCATAGACTTGGCCGCCGAGTTCAGGGATCCAGAAGGAATTCATGGGGGCATCGGAGGTGATTTCGAATTCAAGCGGAGTATTTTCCGGAAACTGGATAAAGTTGACTGTTGCAATCTGCTGCTCTGGATAGATAAAGAGCCATTTCCACTGGAGTGCAACCACCTGGATTTTCAATGGCTTCTTATCGGAGGCAATCGGTTTAAATGGGTCCAGTTCATGGCAGCTTTTCCAGGTGATCACGCCGAGTATGACGATGATGACAAGAGGAATCCCCCACCAAACTGCCTCAGCGATATGGCTGTGATCCCAATCTGGAGTGAATTTTGCATCCTTGTTGCTGGCTCGGTATTTCCAGACGATGAAGAATGTAAGAATGAATACCGGCACCACAACAAATAACATGATGTAGGTGGACAGCATCATTAGGTTGCGCTGTTTTTCGCCAATCATCCCCTTCGGATTCAATACCGCAACGCCGTGGCTGTACCAAAAAAGAAGCCCGATCGAAACGATCCCAAAGAGGACTAGAAAGTAGAATGAGTATTTGAGTTTTTTATCCACGGCCTCAGCTTACCTAAAAGAAAAAATTGATCCAAGAAATCTTTTTAACTTCGTGAAATTTGCAAATACCCATCATTTCTGAGATACTGCCTCTCCTATGAAAAAGTACGCATTCAAGCCATACAATCCCCACTTTCCCAAACTTTTCGAGAAAGAAATGCAAAGACTCCAGTCCCTTTTGCCTCAAGGAATAATCATCGAACATGTCGGCAGCACGGCCGTTCCCGGTTTAGGAGGAAAAGGGATAATCGATATCGCAATTGGAACGAATGAAAATATAATTGAGCTGCTAGAACGTCTCGGCTATGAATTCCGAAAAGCATGGAGCACTCCCAATCGATTATATTT
The DNA here is from genome assembly GCA_031423235.1 of Chlamydiota bacterium. Taxonomy (GTDB): domain Bacteria; phylum Chlamydiota; class Chlamydiia; order Chlamydiales; family SM23-39; genus REEB52. The sequence goes on from JANPFC010000092.1 coordinate 5,012, forward strand.
TAGACAAGACTTGCCCGATCCTAACCAAGGAATCCGGAGATACCACCTGCACGTGATGACTGAGACGAGTAAGGATTGGAAGGAAATGCTTTGTTTTAGAGACTACCTCAAGAGTAACCCCCAGGAGGCTCAAAAATATGCCGAAATTAAGAAAATGGCGGCCGAAGAGGTAAATGAGGATGGGGCAAAATATCGAGAACTGAAAGATCCATTCTTTCAAAAGGTATTAAAAAAGCATGAATCCGATAACGATCCTACGTCTTTCATACAGGAAACTATGAGAATAGTAAAAAAAAATTAGCAGGGATATCAGGATGGACAGGATAAAAACAACAGTACAGAAACAATTTAATACATTTCATCTGATAGATAATATACCCGTTTGCCCTCTCCTATCCTGACCATCCTGTCATCCCTGCCATTTTTTCCTTTCCCCCAACCGAACAATCTTAAATATTAATTACAGCAACATATTAGTTTGCTTCTTTTTAACTTTCAGTTTTGTATAATTAACAAGAAACTAGAGGTGAATATGAATGTGAAAGATTTAAGTGACATTAGTTATTTACTCCCCTCAATGACCAAAACAACCGAATTCGATTCATTCGATACGGTTACTGAAGACTCGGGATTGTATTTAGACTACGCAGTTCTGGCTATGGAATATGCGAGATCTATGAAGAGAGGCGATTATGCAAAAGCTGCCGATTGCGCAACTCAAATGATTGAAATGATGAAACAGCACCCAGACCCTTATCAGGCTCGCGGCTATGAGTTCACTACGCTCCATTTAAATAGAGCTCACGCTTACGTTATGGCTAAAGATTACGACGCGGCAACTAACGATTTACAGTGGGTTGAGCAGCATGCTCCTATCGCAGAAGGAAACAAGGCAAAAGTAGTAGAGGGGATGATTCATCTTCTTCAAGGAACTAATTCCACAGTTCTTCGAGAACAAGCAGCCAAAGGAAACCTCCTTGCAATGCTCCTTGCCAATCAGCCTGAAAATCTAGAGCCTCCTAAAACTGAATGGATGGTCCTCCCTCGCGAAGAGCGGATTCAGAAACTGGTTGAAGGCAGACACTACGAAAAAGCGATCGAAGAGATCGACAAAATGGATATCAAACCATGGGATTGGAACAATCGTGAGAAGAATGACAAAATGCTCGCTCTGAGAGGCGTTTGCTACGCTTTGCGCGGCAACCACCTTCAGGCGATCAACGATCTCAAAGACCGCGGGTTCTTTTATGAGTACAAGAAAGAATTAGCAGTTATCTACGCAATGTCCGGAGAAAAAGAGCGTGCTGAAAAAGTTCTCGACAAGCTCTATGAGAAAGACATGCAATCCGCTTTGATCCGTCAGTGGATGGAGAAAGCTTAAGAATCTTTGGTGAGCTCTTCTAGTTTTCTGAAGAGTTCATCGATTTGCTTTTGCTCTTCTTCAATGAGGGCAATCAGCTTCTTAATCTCGCCGCCTTCGCCTTTATGGGCAATCGCGGCGAGTTTTTCATTATTCTTCTTAAGACTTTCCTCTAACACTACGATTTTATCTTCGCAGCTTTTCACAGCCCATTTATTCGTCTTCTTGGGAGCTGTTGGGGCAGATGGCTTCGCTTTTTCTGGAGCTTTCTTCCCCTCTTCCTGCCAACCCACTTTCTCAAGGAACTCATCATAGCCATCGGGGAATAATTCCTGCTTTTCCTTGTGGCAAACGATGAGCTTATTAAAGGGAAGACGGCGGAGGATCCTCTCACTATGCGTGACGATCACAACGGCTCCCTCGAATTCTTCAATGGCGTCGATGAGAGCCTCGATCGATTCAATGTCGAGGTGGTGGGTCGGCTCATCGAGGAGGAGGAGGTTGCACGGCTGGGCGATGATTTTGCCAAGAAGAACGCGGCTTTTTTCGCCGCCGGAGAGAACTGAGATCGTTTTCTTTGCCGCATCGCCCGAAAACATCATGAGGCCGCAAATAGCGCGGACTTGAGTGAAGTTGAGCTTGTGATTGGCGTCGGAGATCTCCTCTTCGATCCTGAGTTTTGGGCGGAGCCGATCGATGTTGGTTTGTCCAAAATAGCCTATCTTAGTCGTTACAGAGGTGGAGAGAGTGCCGCCTTGGGGGACTAGATCCTGCGCGAGGAGTTTCAATAGAGTCGATTTGCCATAGCCGTTCTTCCCGATAATCGCAATCCGGTCTCCCTTTTCTATGGAAAATGACACATCTTCAATGAGCGGGGCGTCGTAGGCAAACTTGAGGTGTGTGGCCTCAAGCATTTTCTTCCCATTGAAAGGGACCTCGTGAAAGGAAAAGTCAAGATGGGCTAAATTTTTGAGCTTTTCGAGATCGGGCATCTTGTCGAGCATCTTTCTCTTCGACTGAGCTTGCGTCGCCTTCGATGCTTTAGCTCCGAACCTTTCGATGAACCCTTCCAAATGGGCCTTTTTCTTCTCGAGATTGGCTCGAGTCACCTCGTGGCGCTCTTCTTTTTCAGCAATGAGGTGGAAAAGATCAGAGCTTTTCCCTTTGATTTTCTCGATTTTGTGCCTATGGATGACCATCATGTGGGTCGTCGCCTCGTCCAAAAATTCGAGATCATGCGAAATGAGGATCATCTCCCCTTTCCATAGCTGCAAAAATTTTGAAAGGAAGCGGATAGAGAGGATGTCGAGATAGTTGGTCGGTTCATCAAGGAGGAGGCAATCGGGCTCAGAGGCAAGGACTTTTGCAAGTTGAATTCGTAGCTGGTAGCCGCCGGAGAATTTCTCAGGAGGTTCCTCAATAGAATCCTTGTCGAATCCAAGGCCAAACAGAAGACTTTCTACTTTATAAAGCTCGTCAGGATCCCGAAGACCAAGGGCCGCCTCTTCGAGGACAGTGGGCTTGGTGAACTGAATATGCTGCTGTAAGATCCCCAGTCTGTAGCCTTTAGGCATTACAACAGTGCCGCTATCGGGCACTTCATCGCCTGAAATCAGGCGGAAAAGGGTTGATTTGCCGGAGCCGTTGCGGCCAATCAGGCCGCAGCGTTCTCCCTTTTGGATGCTAAAACCAGCATCCTCTAATACGGCTTGGCCGCCATAGACTAGTGATACATCATCTGCTTGAATCATGCGCACTAGTCTATCATATTACGGCCAAGTTCGAAATTAAAACGTTTCTTCGTCGCCAAGATCCCCATCTTTGGGGGCATTTGGACCCGTTTTAGCAACAACAACCCCGTCAGCAGCTTCCAGATCTGGCATGTCATCCGTTTCCTCAGCTTCCACAGCAGCTGCAGCCTTTCTTGCCGCCTCAGAAGCGAGAACTGGGGATCTAGGAGGCTTCAAAGAAGTCGGAGCCGCAACAGGCCCCCTGAGAGGCAGCACTCTATCAGCAGCCTCTTCATCTTCTTCTGGCTCAATAGAATCGAGGGCCATAACCCAGTAATTATTCTCCTCTTGCTGATCAACTGGAGCGGGTGCTATTTGAGAAAAATAGGTTCTGAAAGTTCCAGTGCCTGGGAATTTATGCAATGCAATCTTCCCATCTAGCCCACCATATGGGTCAATCAGGTAAAAATCATACGCCCTTCTTTTGTTATTGAAACTGAGCAATACACCATACGTTCTAGGATTTTCTTTTGAACCTTTAAATAAGAGAGCACCCAAGACGTGCCGATTTTTTGCTGTAATCTGAAGAGCATTTAGAACGTCTTCAATGCGCTCCTTGTAGCTATTGCCGTCTGCAACTTGATCGACTGCAGCTGCGGGACCTGCTGATTCATCTACATCAAATGAACCATCCCAAGTTGGATATCGAAGAGTTGGATATCGAGGTACTTGAAATTTTTTGTTCACAGCCAGATCGATAATACTGAAAGTTTCTTGTCGGTGAACAATTTCCTCAAAGGGTATAGCGTCAACTTCTTCATCCAAAGAAGCTTGGTAGCTCGCGCGCCCTGCTTGGAGAACACCATTTAGCTCTATTCCGAAGATCTCATTCCCATCGATAATTTTTTGCCAAATGAAACGCAATCCTGCAAGAGCCACAAACGGTCCAATTGCGACTTCCTCCGCTGAAAGTCCATCAGATCCTCTGGCTATTACCCGTGGATTTCCGGCTATAGGACGTGCTGGCGCTGCCTCAACAGAGGGTTTTGCGCCGGGAGGTCTTCTTCTTTCGGGCACGCCTGGATACAATTGAGCTAGCATTTCCGCTTGCTCGTCAGGCTCAAATTGTCCCATTGCTTTTAAGACTTCAGCAAAAGTTGGAGTTTTCACCTTTCTATCATCATCGAAATCATCTTCTTCATCTCTCTTCACGCTTACAGTAAGATCTTTCCTTGACCCTGTATTTCTTGCTGCAGTTGCGGCACCTTGTGTGTCTCCGCTGCGCTGACGATGAAGCGGTGCGAGAGCGAAAGGCTCCGGCAAAGCTAGCCCCACTCCTTGATCATCCCCATCTTCTCGAACAGGGAGGAAATTCATCCATACGTTTTGGTCGGCTGGTTCTGCATGCAGCTGGTGTACTGCATCAGCAGGAGCTCCTGGGAGTCTTCCATCACCGAATAACCAATCCAAACCTGGGTCCTCTTGATTTCCACCTACAGCGGCAGCGACGTCTAATGCTGCTGGCTGTGGTGGGAAAGCATCTCCAAGAAGATTGACTGCATGAGGGCCATCCGCTGCGGGTGCATCAAGATTTCCGTCTCCAAACAAAAAGTTAAAGCCAGCCGCTTCGTTTAATTCTTCGGGGGCGGGTGGTTGCGGCAATGCGACGGCTGCTGCAGCTGGTGCTGCTGCAGGCAATGCGACGGCTGCTGCAGCTGGTGCTGCTGCAGGCAATCCGACGGCTGCTGCGGCTGGCGCTGCTGCTGGTGCGGCTGGTGCTGCTGGCGCTGGTGGAGCGAGGACCGGCGCAGCAGCGGCTGCAACAGCTTGTGCTACCTGCGGTGCTTGTGTTGGAACCACGTTCGCGACAACTGGTGTTGATTTCCCAAAAACACAGGGGAGAATCGTTTGTAATATCTTCATAAAAAATTCCTGGATCTTTGTCACTAGATCCCGGAGTTTCTGCGTACATGTTGCAAGGGCTGACCCTTCTCTGAACATCGGTTGGAAATTGGCGTTTACTACTAGTATCATTTTGTACCTCCAAAAAAAGAGTGTGCATTCTGCACGAGGTACTAAATTTTTTGCATTATAAATCTTTGTGGTGGTAACAGACAGGTATGAAGCGTCTCCTACACATCATCGCAACCCCGAGAGAAGAGGAATCGCGCACCCTCCAAGTTTCCGAAGCGTTTCTTGAATCATTTCAGGAATCGCATAGAGATTGGGTGATTGATGAATTGGATCTGTCCAAAGAGGAACTCCCCTCTTTAAGCATGAAAAGCGTCAGCGGAAAATACGTTCTCCTTTCAGGAAAAGATCTCTACGGCACCATGAAAGAAACGTGGGGCGAAATCATCCAGCATATCGACCGGTTTAAAACGGCAGATCGGTTCTTGGTCAGCAGTCCAATGTGGAATTTCGGTATCCCCTACATGCTCAAGCACTACATCGATCTCGTTGTGCAGCCGAAGTATCTATTCCACTATCGGGAAGATGGGAGTGTCGAGGGGCTCGTAAAAGATAAAAAAATGGTCGTAATCACCAGCCGCGGAGGCAATTACGAAGGGAAAAATAAGGAGCTTGATCATCAAGAGTCCTATTTGAGGACGATTTTTAATTTCGTAGGTATTCAAGATATCGAATTCATCAACGCTCAGCCAATGGACATGGGAGCTGAGGTAAGGGAACAAAAGCTCGCAGAGGCTAAAACAATCGCCAAACGGGCAGGCAATCATGCCTAGAGATATTCCGGTCGGGAATGGAAATATTCTTGTCGCCTTCGACAAAGATTCCCTCCTGAGGGAATTCCACTTCCCTCATGTGGGAGAAGAGAATCATGCGGGAGAACCGTTTCGGTTCGGCATCTGGTCTGAGGGGCATTATTCTTGGATCCCTAATGGTTGGCAGGTGAAAAGAGAATATCTCGAAGATACGCTCGTGACAAATGTCGAATGGTTCCACGAAGAATTAGGTTTAAGGATTTGGGTCAATGATCTGGTTGACTTCACCGAGAATATCTACCTTAAAAAATTGACCGCGGAGAGCGTAGAGGGAAGAGAAATCAAACTCTTCTTCAGCCACAATTTCCATATCTCCGGAAATGCGATCGGCGATACGGCCGCTTTCATGCCTGAAAATAATACCCTCGTCCACTTCAAGGGGGAAAGGTACTTTTTAGTCAACGTACGGGCCAATAATAAGTTCGGGATCGATCAGTACGCAACAGGCAATGGAGAGACCTGGAAAGATGCGGAAGATGGGATTTTAAGCGGCAATCCGATCTCTCAAGGATCGGTTGGTTCTGTCATCGGCATCCCTTTCACGATTCCCGCTGGCAGAAGCGAGTCTTGCTATTACTGGATCGCAGTGGGAAAAAACTGGAACGAGGTCAAAGCCCTTAACGAAATGATCAAGAAAACCACTCCTGAGGAGATCTTTAAGAGAACCTCCGACTATTGGAAGTGCTGGGTCGGTGATTACTCCCCCGCCTCAAGGCGGAGGCTTCTAGGGATTTCTCCCAGGCCATCTAATCCGAGGGCTAGTATATTTTGAGATGCATTTAAATCCCTGTTTGCCCTGTAGCTGCATCGAGAGCACAAATGCTCTCTTTCTGTGAGCTTTTTTGGCTCCACATGCTGACATTGACTACACGTCTGTGTTGTATAGGCAGGGTTTACCAATCCTAATTTCCTACCAGCTTCTTCCGCTTTGTAAGAAAGGAATTGGCAAAACTGATTCCAGCTAGCATCTGTAATGCTTTTTGCAAGGAGAGAACCTTGCACCATTTTTTGAATATTCAAATCTTCTACGCAAATGAAATGGTACTTGTCGATAATTTTACGTGATTCTTGATGGCAAAAATTATTTCTACGACTTCTGATTCGTTGATGGATCTTGGCTACAACCTTTTTTCTTACCGTCCTCTCTAAAGTCCCTTTTTCCGCTTTTGATAGTTTCTGCTGTGCTTTCGCAAGAGCTTTTTCTCCTTTCTTAAAGAACCTGGGGTTATCTATAATGGCTCCATCGCTAAACGTGGCAAACCGTTCAATCCCAACATCGATGCCAACGGCCATTTCATTCCGAATTAGCAGTTTAGCTTCATATTCGCAAGAAAGCGAGACATCCCAATGGCCAGATGCATCCTTCCTGATTGTACAAGTCTTGATTTTCCCTACGATTTCCCGATGCATTTTGATTCGAATAGAGCCGATTTTTGACAGCTTAAGACATTTGTCAACTATTCCAAAGCCACTCTGCGGATAGCAAAAACTATCGTATCGATCATAGCCTCTAAATCGAGGAAATCCTGGTTTCCCCCCTGATTTACATCTGCGAAAATATGATTGGAACCCCTTATCCAACCGATCCACAATGTTTTGTAAAACCTGCGAGTGGACTGTTTCTAGAGTTGGACGGTCTATCTTCAGTTCAGGAAGAAACATCATTTGCTGGTATTTCGAAAGATTTAAATCCAGTTCTTCATAGGCTAATTTCCGCTGCTCGAGTAGTTGATTGTATAACCACCTGCATTCATTGAGCTGGGACTGTAGAAATCGTGCTTGCTTTTTCGTCGGGAGAAGTCGAAACTTAAACGATTTTTGAAGAAGCATGCGAATATGCTAATTTTAATTTGAAAATGTTGTCAATCGAAAAGGGCGCCTTTCATCCCGGACCTAAAGGTCCAGGTTTTTCGGCGTCATGGATAAAGAGAGGCTGAATTACGCCCTGCTGCCTGAAAAAATCGCTCAGCTTTACAAGAGGAACCTACTTGTTTGCCTCACTCAGATCAACCAATGCGGAAGCATCATCGCGGCAAATGATTCTGACTCTATTCAATTCAATCGGGACACGTATAGCTACATGTGGCCCCGAGATGGAAGCCTGGTTGCATACGGTTTGAATTTAGCGGGCTACGACACGTCTGAATTTTTCCGCTTTTGCGCAAAAGTCATTGAGAAAGGGGGATTCTTTCTCCACAAATATATGCCCGCAGGCTCTTTAGGGAGTTCTTGGCATCCTTGGATCGAACATGGAAAAACACAATTGCCCATTCAAGAAGATGAGACGGCCCTTGTGATTTGGGCTCTTTGGAATCATTATCAGCAGTTCAGGAATCTCGAGCTGATCCGCCCGCTATATATGCCGCTGATTCGAAAAGCGGCCGATTTCATGATGAATTACCGCGATTTGAACACAGGACTCCCTCTGCAAAGCTACGATCTTTGGGAAGAGCGGCGGGGGGTTTTGACGTTTACCGTTTCGGCGGTGCACGCAGGTCTTATGGCAGCCTCTCATTTTGCGAATGAATTTGGAGACGATGGCCTTGCAAATGAATATGCGGAGGGTGCCCAAAAAATACGTGAAGGGATGGACCAGTATCTCTATCTGCCTGAAAAAGGGCGGTTTGCTCGGATGATCCGGTTCCAAAATGGGGGATCTATTGAAGTGGATGACACCATCGACGCGAGCCTCTATGGGATTTTCGCATTTGGGGCCTACTCACCGGATGATCCGAAAGTGAAAAGCACGATGGATCAGATTCTCTCCACTTTGAAAGTGGGCGGCGGGATCGCCCGTTATGAAAACGATCCCTATTATAGCCAAAATGGACAAAGCAACCCGTGGTTTGTGACAACGCTATGGACGGCGCAATACCTAATTGCCAAGGCGAAAACGCGCGAAGAGCTCGATCAAACGCTTGAGATTTTAGGATGGGTCGCCGATCATGCCTTGCCAAGCGGCGTTTTAGCCGAGCAAGTCAATCCGGAGACCCACGAACCTATTTCAGTTTCTCCACTGACATGGAGCCACGGAACCTTCATAACAGTCGTTCAAGAATATCTCAACAAGCTGCTCACTATCGAGCTGTGCACGAGCTGCGGCCTGCCAAAAGTCTCAAAAAAACGTCAATCGAGTTCTTCATGAGGAGCTCGACCCGCTGCTGCAGCCGCAGCTTCCGGCGTTAGATCGACAGAATAAGTTCTTCTGTAGCCAGTATCGACTAGATCCTCTCTATCTCCAACCAATTTCTCCATTGCAATCACGGAGAAATTATTCCCTTTTCGGCGAGCCGTTAGGAAATGATCGATTACAGCCCTTGGACTATCAAAGCTATCAAGCGAGATAGCATCATATGGATCAACAACAAAAAATCGATTGTGTACCTCAATTCCATCAGAAGTGATAAATAGCCCATAAGTTTCATTCTCTCTGACTAGCAGCGCTCCCAAACATTTTTTATCCCCCATCGCAGCCAGCAATCCATCAAGAATAGCTCCAATCTGCCCTATCTCCTTTCGGGTTGGGATAATTTGAAAATCTCTGTTAGAAGATACTAGTTCTCGGATCGGAACCTGCTCATCATCCTCAAGTTCATCTTTACATTCGGTATAGCCTATGATGCCGCCGCGAACAATCGCATCTAAAATAACTGTATCGATTTTCAAGGGTTGCTCCAGAACTTTATCCCAAAGCCCATGGAACGCGTCCATAATAACGAAGGGACCGGCCCCCATAGTATCTCCCTCCAAGCCCGTTGTCCCAATCAGTCGAATTTCTCTTGCAGGCTCTTCTGCTGCAGCGGGGCGATTCCTCCTTGCCGCTCTCATGGCTGCAAGCATTGCTGGGCCTCTTTGTGCTGGCGGTAATTGATGGACATTTGCCATCAGTTGACCAAACCCAGGTGCCTCATCTTTTCTATCCTCATCGTTATGCCTTTCAGCAACGCGGGGACCGGGAGCTACCAGAGCATGGAGCCTATGATGTTCACCAAACGGCAGTTGGTGGGCATCTTCCGGCTGAGCTACTACTTCTTCCAGAGCTGCTATAACTGGCGGCGGCTCAAGTGCGGCAACAACTACCGGAGGCTCTTCTGCGGGTGGTGCGAGCGGCTCTGCTGCTGGCGCCGCCGCAATCGCAGCAGCTACCAATGCTGGAGGTTCCGCGGGTGGTGCGAGCGGCTCTGCTGCTGCGGGCGGCGGCGCAATTGCAGCAGCGGCTGCCGCTGGCACTTGTGCGGGCGGCGCTGCAACTACGGCTGGATCTCTATGGACAGGTGCTAATGGCGCGACTACGGGTAAAGCGGCGGCGGCCACATTCTGTTCAAGTTTTGGAACAGGTGTTGGCGCAGCTTGCGCTGCAACTGGCGCCGACTTCCCAAATACACATGGGAGAATCGTCTGTAGAATCGTCATAAAAAAGTCCCGAATCTTCGTTACAAGATCCCGGAGTTTCTGTGTGCAAGTGGCAAGGGCTGACCCTTCTCTGAACATCGGTTGGAAATGGGCGTTTACTGCTAGTATCATTTGGTACCTCCAAAAAAGAGTTGATACTCTACAACGGCAATAAATTTTTTGCATTACATTTTTTACACAGAGGGGGCCCAATTCAGGAAAATCTGTACGTTTAAGAAATTATTTGAAGACGACGGTTTTATGTCCGTTGAGAAATACCCGATTCTCTGTGTGGTACTTGATCGCCCGAGCTAGGACATGGGCCTCGACATCCCGCCCCAGTTCAACGAGCTGTTCGGGTGTTTGAGTGTGGTCGACGCGGAGGATCTCTTGGTCGATGATCGGCCCCTCGTCAAGCTCATCGCTCACATAGTGGGCGGTAGCTCCGATCAGCTTCACTCCCCTTTCATAGGCTTGATGGTACGGTTTCGCTCCCTTAAAACTTGGGAGGAACGAGTGGTGGATATTGATCGCTTTTCCAGCGAGTTTGCGAGTGAGATCGCCTGAGAGAATTTGCATGTAGCGGGCTAGGACAACTAACTCGATCTCTTCTTTCTCCACCAGTTGGGCGATTTTCGCCTCTTGGGCCTGCTTATCAGCTGCCGGCCAGTGGTAGAAGGGGATGTTATACCAGCGGGTCATCTCTTTAAGCGTTTCGTGATTGGAGACGACCGCGGCGACCTCTACAGCCAGCCGGTTGCTCTGAACGCGGTGAAGCAGGTCATTGAGGCAATGGCCTTGCGTTGAGACGAGGAGTAGGACGCGCGTTTTTTGGAGCGGGTCGTGAAGCGCCCAATCCAGATCAAGCTCCTCGGCCACCGAGTTAAACTGGGCCGCAAATTCCTTTTGGCTTAAAGCCTTTTCTTGAAACTCAAAGACGCAGCGCATGAAAAACCGGCCGGTCGAAGTGTCGCCAAACTGGGAGAGTTCCAGGATAAACCCTCTAGCCTGAGCGAGAAAAGTGGTGATTTTAGAGACGATCCCCAACTGATCTTTGCAAGAAAGAGTTAATATCCGGTGGTTCATAGCCATATATGATACAAAAAGAGATCCTAAAGGTCACTTGCTTTAATTAAGGGGCTATCGTATGGGAGAGAAAAAGGGCGGTGTATAATGATTCATCCAGTAGTCACTCCAGTTGTTGCCATCGTGGCAGGTATTTTAATATTAATTTTCCCAGAACTTCTCAACATCGTAGTTGCCATCTATTTGATTGCGATCGGGATCATGGGAATCATGGGGACATTATAAATGGAAAAAAAACCCTTCAAGTGGGTCGCCCTATTCGGGATTTGCATCCTCGCGTTCACTGCATTTTTGGACTTTACGATCGTCAACACGGCGCTCCCCTTCATTCAGAAAGCCTTTAAAATCGATATTTTAGAGCTTCAGTGGGTATCCAACGTCTTTCCAATCATCTTGAGCATGACCATGATCGCCATCGGCAAGATAGCCGACTTGATGGGTAGAAAACGGGTCTTCTACACCGGAGTGGTCATCTTTGCCATTGCCGCCCTCTTCGCAGGCTTTAGCGAAAACATTGGAATGTTGATTTTCTTCCGCGGCCTCCAAGCCCTCGGCGCCTCAGTCACCTTCATCGCCTCTAACGCGCTCCTCTCTGAAATATTCCATGAAGACCACAGAGCTCGTGCGATTGGAATTTATGGCGGGATCACTGGCGCCGGCCTCATGCTCGGGCCATTTTTCGGCGGTATTTTAGTTGGCGCGCTCGACTGGAGATGGGTATTTTGGATCAATCTCCCACTGATCGCCATCGGCCTTGCTTGCTGTCTTACAAGTATAAAAGGGGCTTCTCAACGTGTCGCGAATGTCCACATGGATTGGAAGGGACTTGGTCTTTTGGTCTTTGGAATGGGTGCATTGATGTATGGATTCATTGCTGGAGCAGGCTACGGTTTTTCAGCCCTCACTTTAATTCTGATGCTGGCAGGCATACTCGCGATCGGCTTTCTCATCTATATCGACACAAAAACAGCTCACCCGCTCCTCAATTTCTCCATTTTCAAGGACAAACTGATCCTCCTCTCAGCGATCAGCTGCGCCATTGCGGGAGTTGTCTCTTATGTCTTTATGTTCTTCGATCCACTCCTACTTGAAAACGTGCTCCATCTCTCTGCATACAAGATGGGACTTCTCATTGCAGTGATCCCTGCGGCGCAAGTGGTTATCTCTTTTGGGTTCAACAGACTGTTAAAGTGGTTCAGTCTTGCCAACCTGCTCCTCATCTCATGTACGGCCCCGCTCATAGCTGCCTTTTTGCATCTATTTATGGGAGCGCACACCTCTCTTGCCTATTTCATCATCCCGTTTGCACTACTCGGGGTTAACTGGGGACTTAGCAATACAGCGATGGTCACAGCGGTCAACCGAAATGCCCCTCCGACAAAAATTGGAGAGTCTATTGGAACAATCGCTACCATTTGGAATGTGTTTGGATCGATTATGCTTGCGATCAGCACAGTGCTATTTCATGCGGAAGATACATCCTTTCTCCCTGCATTCCGCATAGTGATCGGATTTAACCTGGTCTTTTTGATCGTCGTGATTCTGATGGCTTTTATTGTGAAGAGGAAGGTTCCTCAGAAGAGCTAGAAGCGGCCATGAGCTTCGAGATTTCGTCTTGGACAAATTGTCTTGGATATTTTGTCGGAGCTTTCTTATAACTGACCGCAATATCGAATAAATGTGCTGGAGTAACAGCCGAGCCTTGCTCTGCCACGACAACTCCAGCTCCTTTGATTGGGTAGGGATTTTTTCTTCCATGATGTCTATGAAAGCCAAACTCTCTTTTTCTACCTGTTGTTTCATCTATTAATTCGACAACATCTGGTTTAGTCACCGTTAACGCAAGACCTGGTTCGACAACCATCGAGATGCTTGGTGCATTTGGATCCATGTTGAATAAACTAGTTCTTTTAGAAACATGGTGCGCCACATCTGCTCGATTGAAAACCCTGGATTGTCTTACCGCTGAATCAGTGATCAATAATGCGTGCGTTTTTTTCCTTTTAAATTTCCGAAGTTCTCGGTTTGGCACATTTGGTAAGGCTGTTGCATCGTGGGAAGGATCCATCGGTTGGATTGGACTTGCTTGAACGCTCGGAGAACTGCTTGCCAATAGGCTTGGAACGGCTCTTGGCGGCGTAAATGGAGCCGCTTTTTGTATAACGGGTAGAGCGGCGGCGCTAACACTATCCGCGGTGCTGGTACTGCTTTGAGCCACTACCTCAGAAAAGCGTTCGGGCAACGGCAGCACGGTTCCTGTAACAGGGGTCATAATTAACCATTTTTTTCAAAGAGTTTACCACTTTCGTCCATAGATTGCGATTGGATTTAATCAATATTTACCTATAAACTCTCCGAGGTAAAAATGACTGTAATTGCAACCACTACACCATTAGGATTCGGCTGCTATCCGCTGCAAAAAGGGGAAACCTTCCCCCAAATGCAGGTTTCAGCCAAAGTACATAAAATTTTTTTCACCCTTTTTTATAGCGCCGTCGCGTTCCTCTCTTTAGCAATTATTCCCATATCCTGGCCCCTAGGCGTAGCCGCCTTTGCAGGCTTTTCCTATGTGGCTATTCGCTCATTATTGGGCGCGATCGGGGCCTTTTATCGAAGCGCGCCGCTGCAAGCCCTCTTTCCCAGTTCAATTGAATTGTCGCTCCCCGCTCTTGGAGCCGTTTCAAACAGCCCCTGCAGCGGATTTGCAACGCGCGATGGAGTGGAGTCCCATGAATGGAAATTGAATCTCATCCGCTCCGCCAAGCATACGATTTTCCTGTCTGGCTGCTATTGCGGCGGCAAAGCGTTCGACGAGGCGCTCGATCTAATTCAGGAACGGATGCGGACTCATCGCAACCTAAAGACCTCTATCCTCTCCTCAAATATGTTCATCACAGATGCGAACTCCGAGAGAATCAAAGAGATGGAAAGAGAATTTGGAACCCGTTTCAGCTGCCTTGTGACGCTTGAAGTATTTCCCTATCTATCGCCTGCCACTGATTCTGTAATGCTCTCTACGCAGCACACAAAAGCACTTGTAATCGATTATGGGGCAGCCTTTATGGTGGGGGGATCTGGTCTCCTCACCCCTTGGTCTGAACAAAAAGGGGAAACAGCTCCCACCCAAATCGAATCGCATGGAATTTTCTACGACCATTTGCTGACGATGAAAGCCTATAGAGATATGGATTTCGTATTTCAAGCCCCTGAACTAAATGGAATTGGGACGCGGCTTTACGTCGAAATGACTAAACTGTTCGAGCGGTTCCGATTCGAAGAACCAGCAGTTCCATTTACCGGTTGGCCCGCGCGGATAGAACCCATTGAAATGCCCCGGCAAATAAGGAATCTCCATCTCGCATGCTACGCATCGGGCCCCGAGCAAACTGCCGCGCCCTTTCTCGACGAGATGGTCCAGCAAGTGGAAAAAGCTGAAGAAAGCATCAAAATCTGCCACATGTACTTCCACCCCCCAAAAAGGCTCCTTGATGCGCTCATAAACGCCTCGAACCGGGGCGTGCAAATCGCTCTTCTCACCAATAAACTAGGAGAAGAAAGTCCCAGATGCCACGCCACCTATGCGGAACTTTCCCGCTACAATGCAAAATCCCTTTTCGAGGGGCGGGAGAAGCCGAATATCGGATATTATGAATACTCGGTCCCCTACACGACCTTTCACAAAAAACTGATCGTGATCGATGGGAAAACAACCCTCTTAGGGAGTACAAATATAGGGAAGAAGAGCCTCGAGAGCGATTACGAGATCAATTTCAAAGTGGAGTCGGAAGAATTCGCCGCCGCATTAAACGAATCGATTGAGCTGGACATGCAGTATTGCGAGAAAGATACATCGCCCCATATCTCCCTAAAAACCAGAATCTTCTCATCCATCCAAACCCTCTTTGTACCATTTCTCTAGTTTTTATTTTCACCGCAGACTAATTTGAAATTATGAAACCAAAGCACCCCTGGTGGGCGAGACTTGGCGTAGGCATCGCCATGCTCATCCTAGCGTTTATAGGCATCGTAATCACCGACCTCCATCAATCTGGCGGCTGGGAATACTGGAAATGGACTGTCCCCGTTTACGCGGTCATGGCCCTTTGGCTAAGTTGGTACGAAAGGCGCTCCAGAGACACAGTGAGCCCCATTACCATCTGGCACGAAGTGCTCCATTGGTTTAGCCTTTTCGCTGTGATCGTCCTCGTGGAAGTCTATGTTAACATGGGACTCTTGAGCAGATCGGTCGCAAGCCTCGTAGCCCTGACCCTCCTATCTATGACCATTTTCACGGTTGGAATTTATGTTGAATCAACATTCATTCTGATTGGGGTTGTATTGGGCATTTTTGCCGCTGTTGTGGCAATCGCCATCAAATTCCTGTATGCTTTTACGATACCTGCGTTAGTCATCGGTATTGGGATCATGTCGTTCATGATTTGGAATTCCCACAGGAAAAGCGCGTAGATTTTTTATTTTTACCACAGAGATAAGATACCACAGAGGCGAGGGCTTCCCTCGCCTCTGTGGTGTCTTATCTCTGTGGTGATTAATCTGAGGCTTTATCATTCTCCAAGTCAAAGTCACTCCCAACGCCTCCAAGAATCAAATTATCGGGTTTGAAGAGGATGTTTTGCGCGTTCGGATTCGAGGCATCCCTGAGAAAGGGAAAGTCAACGAAGAGCTCATCGCATTTTTCGCAAAAACTCTTAAAATCGCTAAATCCCGCATCGAAATCTTAAGCGGCCATACAGCCCAGCTGAAGAGGATAAAAATCGAAGGGATCGACGAGTTTCCAATAGAAAAAATATCCCCCCTTCAGTAAGATCCCCCCTCCAAATTTTTAATAAGGAGATCCTATGGCATTCGTAAACAGTACAGTCTTTAACGCAATTACAAGCGGAGCAAAATTCCTCGAAACTCATACGTGTAATAACTGGGTTGGAACAACCGTCAAAGGCGCTGGTAATATCCTTTCCGGAGTTTCCCAATATTTCCTTGGGCACGCGTTTAAATGCTCCAATAACCACGAATACCGCGTCGTTCAATCCGCAAAACACATCGAACGGGGCGCTAGAGTTTTTAAACAGGGAGTCTATGAATTTGCACCTGGAGCCGTTGGCGCCACTTTAGGATATCTCGGAGCATCCCGGCTTTGGTATTATTTAGACAGTCGAAGATAGGATGATCCTAGCTCCCTTGGAGCGCATGGTCTCGATGGCCCGCGCTTCATCGCCAGGATGGAGATTGATCGGACGGCACGCATCTTTGATGACCCATGTGTTGAACCCCAGTTCGATCGCATCGAGCACCGAATAGAGGATGCAATAGTCGATAGCAAGGCCCACGAAGTAGAGATCCTTTAGGTGCCGCTTCCGCAAATGGTCCGCAAGACCGGTGGAGCGCTTCCGAGCGTTATCGAAAAAGGTGCTGTAGCTATCGACTTTGTGATCGGTTCCTTTGTGGAAAAACGCCTCAATTTGGTCTTGATGAAGCCCAACGGCCAGTTCCGCCCCATGAGTATTCTGAATACAATGATCTGGCCATAAAATTTGTTCCGCATCGCCAACCTGAATCACCTCTCCCACATTTTTTTTGTGTACCGATGCAAAGCTGACGTGATGGGCCGGATGCCAATCCTGAGTTGCAATCACATGCTCGAATTTAGGCATGATCTGATTGATGATTGGAACAATCGCATCTCCCCCCGGAATGCCAAGAGCGCCTCCTGGGAGAAAGTCATGCTGTACATCAGTGATGATTAACGTTTTCACGATACTTCCTGATAAGTTCTAGTTTTTTCTGATAGAGATTCTTTTCGAGCCCTGCGGGATACGGCTGCGGATTGGTAAAACGTTCCATGTTGGGAGGAAGGCGTGAGAGCTCCTTTTTTGTATGGGCTTGCATCTCCTGAATCGATGGAGAGGCGTAGACGAGCTTGCCTCTACGGAATATCGGAACCAGTTGATCCGCATAGTGGCCCGAACCCTTCACTTGGACATTCGGATCGTGCTGGTCGACAATCACGCAAGGATCTTGAATCCCAATCAGCTCATCGTAGATCGCATCTCCAGTGTAGAAATGGCCATCGAAAAATCTTCGCACCTGTAAAATCCCCGGATTCGTCACCTTGGCAGTCTGCTCAGAGAGTTTCAGTTTATGGATCCACTCCCCATGCTCATTTTGGATCGCTGAGAGCTTATAAACACCATCAAGCGCCGGCTGATCTTTCCCCGTCACTAAATTCGTCCCCACGCCCCAAACATTGATCCTCGCCCCTTGCTGCTTCAGATCGCGAATCAAATACTCATCCAGCTCATTGCTCGCCATAATCTGCGTCTTAGAAAAACCGGCCTGATCAAGCAGTTTTCTTATTTCAATGCTAAGCTTTGCCAAATCACCCGAATCGAGCCTTACGCCCGCAAGTTCGAACCCCTGAATCGACTTTGCCACCTTGATCGCCCGCTTTGCCCCCTCAACCGAATTGTAGGTATCGATCAACATCACGCAGTTTTTCGGCCGCATCTTGGCAAAAATCTCAAAAGCCTTCTCCTCTTCATCGAACGCCATGATCCAGCTATGCGCATGCGTCCCCCGAACAGGAATCCCAAATAATTTCCCCGCGATCACATCGGAAGTGGACTCGCATCCCCCAATAAAGGCAGCCCGGCTTGCAGAAATCGCCCCATCTACCCCCTGCGCCCGCCTCATCCCAAACTCAATCACCGGATCGGGATGAGCCGCCTGGCAAATCCGCGCTGCCTTCGTTGCAATCAACGTCTGAAAATTGATCAGATTGAGGAGAGCGCTTTCCAAAAGCTGCGCCTGCCAAATCGGCCCCTTCACCCGGATCAGCGGCTCATAAGGAAATGCGAGCGTCCCCTCAGGCATCGCATCGATATCGCACGAAAATGAAAAGCAGGAGAGAAAATCGAGGAACGGTTTTTCAAAAAGGTCCAGCTCTTTGAGATAAGCAATATCTGACGGGGAAAAATGGAGCTCCTGCAAAAACTCGATAGCCGTTTCAAGACCCGCTGCAATAGCAAAGCCCCCCTTAAACGGCCACCTTCTGAAATGGATGTGGAAAACCGCCTGCCGCTCAGCAATCCCCGACTTCCAGTAGCCGTAGATCATCGTCAGCTGATACAAATCGGTCAGAAGGGCAAGCGACTGATTATAAACGAAGTTCTTCTTCATTTTTGAAGCTGCTGTTTTTTTGCATTCAGCCGGTCGATTTGCTCCTGCACGAGCGCCGCCTTATTCCTATTTTCATCCGCCAGCTGCAAATGGCGCCTCGTTTCCAATACAGCCTCCTGATCGAATTGAAGATATTCGGCCATATTCTCATGCTTCAGAGCCCTAGAATCATAGCCCCGCTTCATTTCGACAAGCTGCTGGATCTGGCTATCGATTTTCTCAATCTCGACCGAGTTACTGGCCGTGTAGCCGGTAGCTGTAAATCCCCAGAGAATGAGGAAGAAAGTAAATGTTAAAAGGAACAGCCGCCTGAGGCGCATGGGGGACTCCACGATTTTTTTGAGATATATCTGAATCTATCCCCTTTGGCAATGGCCAAGCTTGATTTTTATTTTTCCACGCAATAGAATATCTACAAATTTAATATTTAAAATAGGATATATAGCAAACCAAACCATTTATTTTAATCAATTCAATCAACTTGTACTTGCAAATATTCAATTTCCTTACCAGCCAATTGATCCAGAAACAGCATTTACAATCAGAATCGATCCTCGAAATTATTTCCCGCCGCTAGGAGAACAGCTTGCCAGCTACAAGCAAAACCCAGCTGCCTTGAATCATTGGACCTTTTGCGCCAGACAGCTACTCAATTCCCACGGAGGCTATTTTATGGAATTGCACGACGTAGAAATGTGCAAAACAGCAGAAATGGGAATACGCACTTGCAGTTTAACTTGCCCAAAAATCCACCATTACCCAGTATATCTTGCACTCGGAGGAGAACCTCTCGACAAACCAAGACCTAAAGCCCCGCCGCCGATGCCAGAAAAACACCCCACTCCCCCGATTCCGGAAATGCCCGGTTTGCAGGCCATTGCAGGCGCCCGCTCTAAGTCAGGAGAGAAATATTCTCCAGAATCGCGCATTTATTTTGGGCCTCAACCATTAAAAATCGATGAATACGTAGAACAGCGGATCCACAAGCTGAATGAAGAGACCGACCGAGAAGAAAGGCAAAGACAAATTGGCAAGCGTAACTAAAGTTATCCACCCGCCATCCGCCAAACCGGTAGCTCGTCGTCCAGGACAGGCGCCGGCTCTAGCCCCCCTTTCCCTAAACCCGGCTGAAGCGTTTCGGGCTATTCAAGCAGGCGCCCCAACGCCAGGACCGCCCTATTCAAGGCGGGAATATACCCTGATTCTCCACCTAGAGACGAATCCCCTTCTCCATCGCCGGTATCAAACCCATCCCCCCCATTCATCCAGTAGAAACACCCCCTCAACGCCATTCCACCTCCTCCCATTTATTCCTGAAGCACCAACTGAGATGGAAGATTAAAGAGCCTCCGAGTATGATGTGCATATGAAAAATTGGCTATTTTGCTTACTTCTATGCACGACAGCTGTTTTTGGGGCTGAATTTCGGCTGAAAGACCGAGTTGAAAAAGCCAAGGCGGGCGATTATGTGGTTACCGAAGCCAATAAGCTAATCACTGTCCTTAGCATCCGCTCGATCACCCCGACTACCATGATCCTTGAAGAGATCAGCGCCCCCCTAGAAAACTTAAAAAAGCGCCCCAATTCCTGGGCTGAATGGGTCAAAGCCAAAGCTCCCGGCCACACCTCCTGGTCCATGGTTGAAATCGACATTCAAAGCGGGCAATTGCTCGAATGCTACTCGTTTTCCCGCGCAGCCTGGATCCACCTTTCCCAGAAAGAGAGCCTTTTCGCCACCCTCCTCCATCTCCCCATGCAGAGCGTCACCGAAGACAAACGGCGCAAAATTGGCCCCCCTCCAATGGACGGAGAGTCGGACTTTAGAAAAGCCTGGAATCCCGCCCTTGTCTTCGAAGGGAAAAAGATCCAAAACGCCCAATTCGATGTCTATGAGACCACCTGGCCTGATGATGGAACAGAACTTGCAAAGCAAGACGTATGCCTCTATTTTGATCGGGAAAAACAGTTCCCCCTCCCCTTCTGGATCCAAGTTCAGACCTCTCATGCCACAGCCGCTATGAGAACTATCGATTCGGGAAAAAACCTCCCCTCGATCCACCGCACCATCCCCAGACGGGTCCCCGAATTTGTCGGCATTCCCATCAAAACGGAAACAGGCCTCCGCCTCAATCTAAAAAGCCCCAAGTACTACAAACAATTTGAACTTTACGCCATCGACGTCACAACCCGCGAGAAAAAGCAAATTTTTCCCATCACCCACTCGCTCATTGAAGGTGAAGGGGAATGGAAAACGGTAGAGATTGCTTTGGAAGAGCTAAATGCAACGCTAGAATCCAATCATCGCTATACCTGGCTTATAGTTCCCGTGGGCCATAGCGAATCCTATACAGAAACGGTTAAGCCGTTCGTCTGGTCAGCTAAATAAGTAAGAGATTTTTTCGCGCTTCGCGATTTCATTTTTTTTTCTCTCTCGTCTCTCTAGTCTCGGGGTTTGCTTTGCCTCTGCGATACCTTCGAATGGGAGTTTATGAGCACATTACGCTCGCAAAAAAGAGTTACCGCAGAGGCAAAGCAAACCCCGAGACTAGAGAGACGCAGAGAAAAGAAGTTTTTTGATAATTTCTTTAAACTTTTGAACAATCTCATAGTGCGCCACCATAAAACGCTCCCATTTCCACCACAACACACTAACTACCAGCCACTTACACCACTCCATAGAGCGCTCTTAAAAACCTCCGTTTCAACGTCTTAGGCAAGTTATGAACAAACTTCCCACAATTTTTTCTGACTTGCATTCAGACAAGCAATTGTTATAAACTTGGGCGCATGATTGGATCCTACTTTTCTTTGAGAAAATCGAAGCGAACCTTTCGCTTGATTCACCGCCACTACTCGCGTAAAGCCAAAAACCTCGATCAGTACACGAAAGAGTCGATCGAAGGATATTTGTCCGCTCTTAGAGCCGCCATCCTCTCTAAAGATTCGGCCGGCGCAAAGAAAATGGCATCAGAACTCGAGCAAGCCTCTCTCCGCCTCCTCCCGAAAACATCTTTTGACAAAGCAAGAGACTTTGTTGGCGGGATCCTCTTCGCCCTCGTCATCGCAGTCCTCATCCGAACCACCTGGTTTGAACTCTACACGATTCCGAGCGGATCGATGCGTCCGACGCTGAAAGAGGAAGATTATCTCATTGTCTCCAAAACAGACTACGGCATCAACGTCCCCCTGCAAGAGGCCCATTTCTATTTCGAGCCTGAACTCGTTCAGCGCGGCTCAATTGTTGTGTTCAACGGCGCTAATATGGATATCGCTGATTCCGATACCGTCTACTTCTATCTATTCCCCGGCAAAAAACAATTCGTCAAACGGCTCATTGGAAAACCGGGCGACACAATCTATTTTTACGGTGGAGAAGTTTATGGGATCGATGCAAAAGGAGAGCTCCTCGATTTAAGCGAAGTCAATCGAGTCGAACACATCCCCTTCATCCGCTTTGACGGCAAAGCCGAAACACCTGCGGGAGCGAAAAATGGACTCTTTAGCTCGGTTGTTTTCAGTCAGATGAATCTGCCCGTCGCCAAATTGGCCCTCAATTCAATCGGGAAAATCAACGGCGAAATGATCCCGCAGCATGGCAAAACCCCTGTTGCCCAGTATAGCGATCTTTGGGGCATGAAACACTTTGCAATGTCCCGCCTACTTACGCAAGCAGAACTAGATAAAATCTATCCCGATGCAGATTTAGAAGAGGGAGTTCTCTATCTAGAACTCACCCACCATCCTAGCCTTCAAGGGCCTCTGTTGGTTCGCGACGAATACAACCGCCTCCGCCCAGAATTCAGCCTCAGCACATCGATCATTCCCCTCCAGAAGCATCACCTCGAAGCGATCTCCAAACACATGACCACATGCCGCTTCTCTGTGAAAAATGGAGTCGCTTGGCGTCTCGGCTGGAATCCAAAAGATCTAGCCATGTACCTGCCGCGCTTAAACGGGGTACCCGATGGTACATATGAAATCCAAGATGGAAAGGCTTATAAACTCCCTTTCCCGCGCGTTCCAATCGTCGGCATTTTTACAAACGGCATAACGAAAGAATTGCCAGCCGATCATCCGCTCTACGCGCAAGATCCAGAGACGATCTACAAGCTTTACAACTTAGGGATCGAATTCTTAAATCAATACCTCCCTACATCCAAGCTGCAAAGATCGGCTCCTTCCCGCTACGCCTACTTTAGGAACCAAGATCTCTACCTCCTTGGCGCGCCCGTCATCCAAAAAGAGGACGTTGCCCTTCAGAAGTTCCACGCCCGCGAACAGCAGAAGAAGGCGATCTCTACCTCGATGAATCCATACGCCCCATTTGCAGACGCTGGAGCCCCATCGATCGAAGAGATCCGGAAAAATGGCGTTCTAGTGCCTGAAAAAATGTACCTGGCGCTCGGCGATAATCACGCGATGAGTGCGGATAGCCGCCAGTTTGGTTTTGTCCCCGAAGACAACCTCAAAGGGGGCGTCAGCTTCCTCTTTTCTCCTCCAGGAGAAAGATTTGGAAGGGCGCCGCAGCCAGATCAGCCGCACGCTACATTCCCGAACATCACAGTTTGGGTGATTTTCATGCTCGCAGGAATTGGGACTTCTCTCTATTACCGGAGAAAACTCCGAAATCCCTTGAAGTTCTAAAAAGAGATCGGTTATTGGGAGGTATGGATCCATCCTTACCTCCCCTTGCCGCAAGGCCCTGGAATTACAACCCCTCCTCCTGGAACCAACGAATCCGCATTGGACTCATCGCTCTCGTCGCAACTTTCATAGCCCTCTACCTCGGCCTCTACCAATGGCGCGTAATCGATTCTGTTTGGGATCCCCTTTTTGGCGATGGAACCCGCAACGTCTTAGATTCCGACCTATCTCACCAGTTCACAAGCTGGATACGAGTGCCCGATGCGATTTTAGGGGTCTTCGCCTACCTATCTGATGCTATATTCGCCATTGCTGGTTCAGAGAGGAGATGGCAAGATAGACCCTGGCTTGTCATCGTCTTCGGCATCGATGTGATTCCTATCGGCATCGTCAGCATCATCCTCGTCATTCTCCAAGGAATCGTAGTTAAGTTCTGGTGTTTTCTCTGTCTAGTCACAGCAGCTATTTCGCTCATCCTCATCATCCTGGCCTATGATGAAGTGGTCTCAAGCTGCATCTATCTCTACGAAGTCAAGAAGCGGAGCAATTGGACGACCCTTTGGTGGGCCTTTTGGGGCTATCCAAGCCCTGTTGCCTTTGAAGCCGGAGAAGCTACACTACAAAAGAGAAGGAAAGCCAACAATGTGGGCAAGAATTAGTGAATTGATCATTGGCGTGTGGCTCATTCTTAGCCACTTCATCTTTAGAACAAACGACTGGGAGGATATAGCCGCAGCCGTTTTGATCCTCCTCTTTGCCTCCCTATCCTTCATCGAGAAACTCAACAAGATGCACCTTATGCAAGTTCTGCCTGCCGGATGGCTACTTTATATTGGCTACACCTATCCGACTTACATACTCCCCTTCAGCATTCAGAATTACATCCTCTCGGCGCTTACAATCCTGATGTTCGCAATCATCCCCTCGCACGCCTCAGACCACCCCCGACCGTGGAAGAAATTTTTAAGCAAGCATAAGTTATAGAGTTGATCTAAGAACTATTCCAGAGAATGACTACAGGCTGCTCTTTCTCATAGCCTAAAATGCTAAGAGAGGCGACAGATAAGAGAAACAGCTTACCCATTTCAGGCTCCAACCCCAAGAAACGGGCCGCGAGCATCCGCAAAAAATGGCCGTGGGAAAATACGGCCACATTTCCTTTAAACTGCCTGACCATTTTCAGAAAGTGATCGGCCCTTTTTTTCACCTGCTCTACAGATTCGCCGCCGGGAGCACCCTCTTCGAACAAATTCCACTTCGGGTTTTTCTCATGGATTTCTTCACTGGTGAGCCCTTCATAATCGCCGTAGTCCCACTCAACAAGATTTGGATCTAGAACGGGTTTCATCCCCGCGCAGCTTTCCACCGCGCGGATCTCGGGACTTGAGAAGACTTTTTCGAAATGAACTGGCTTAATCCGCTTTCTTAAATGAACTGCCTGCTTTTGCCCCGTTCTAGTTAATGGGAGGTCCGTTTTACCAGTATGCTGGCCCGTTAACGTCCACTCTGTCTCACCATGACGACACAAATACAATTTCATTTCTTATACCTTATGGATTGAGATCGAGGTCTCCTCCCCATTGAGATCCCACGGGGTACCCTCGCAATCTCCAAACTGCACTTCCATTGCTAATACCTCATGGGCGATATATTCGCGATATTTTGTGAAGCAAGCCACAACTCGGGGAGTTGTCTGCATCCGAATCCGAATCCGATCCGTTACCTCAAATTCCATATCCCGGCGCATGGAATTGACCTTGTTCACGATCTCCCGAGCAAGCCCCTCTTCCAAAAGCTCGTCATTCAAAGCTGTATCGAGTGCAACAGTCAGCTCGCCCTCATTGCCCGCCGCCAATCCTTCTCTCACTTTTCGCTCGATCTGGACATCGGCAGACTCTAACTCGACCATTTCGCCGCCGATTTCCACCTTCAGCTTATGACCCGACGCAAGCGCCTGGATCTGCTTCCGGTCAAACCCTTGCATGGTCTTCTGCGCCAGAGGAATCAGCTTCCCGATCTTCTTGCCGAGCACTGGAAAATTAGGCTTCACCATCCACTGGACGAATTTCCCCTCATCGCTATGCAGTTCCACTTCCTTCACATTCAATTCGTCGGCGATCAGCTGCATCTGCTTTTCCAGCGACGCTAACAATTCCTTGTTTGAAGTGATCAAATGCGCTTTAGCCAAGGGCTGTCTCACCTTCAGCTTATATTCTTTCCTCAAGGCATGCCCCAGGCTTACTGCCGCTTGAGCCGCCTCAACCTCTTTTTCCAATTCTATATCGCGCTTTTTCTCATCATACTCTGGGAACTTGCACAAATGGACCGACTCTTCCATTTTATCTGTTTTCAATTGCCCGTAGATTGCATCGCTTAAGAAAGGGATAAACGGCGCTGATACCTTGCTCAAAGTCAGCAGTACTTCATAAAGAGTCGCAAAAGCCTCTCTCCTATCTTGAGAATCTTCATCGGCCCAGAATCTGCCTCTGCATCTCCGGATATACCAATTGGTCAGCTGATCGACAAAGCCGACAAGAGGTTCTACGGCTTTATTTAAATCGTAAGCCTCCATCCCTGTCTCGACATCCTTGATCAATCTCTGCGTCATCGACAAGATCCATCTATCGATCAGCGTCTCCGACTTCTTCTCAACCCCTGGTTTCCAGTGGTAGATCTTCGCATAGGTAGACAAGAACACAAAGCTGTTCCAAAACGGGATCAACACCCCTCTAAGCACATGCTCTACACCCTTCTCAGAGAATCTCAAGTCCTCAGCCCTTACAGCCGGGCTATTCAGCATATAGAGCCTAATCGCATCCGCCCCGTACTTGTTGATCACCAGTTCTGGATCGGGATAGTTTTTCAGCCTCTTTGACATCTTATTGCCATCTTCAGCCAAGATGATCCCGTTGACGATGATGTTCTTAAACGCCGGCTTCTTAAACAACGCCGCCGACAAAACAGTCAATGTATAGAACCATCCCCTCGTCTGGTCGATCCCCTCAGCAATAAAGTCGGCAGGGAAACTCTCTTCAAACTCCCCCTTTTTCTCAAACGGGTAGTGATTTTGCGCATACGGCATAGAACCCGACTCGAACCAGCAGTCAAAAACCTCAGGTATTCTCTTAAATACTTGGCCGCGCTGCTCGAACGTCAAATCGTCGATCAGGTGCCTATGTAAATCCTTCACCTTGCTGCCCCTCAGTTTTTCCAGCTCAGCGATGCTTCCCACCACAACGATATCGCCCTTATCGCCTCTCCAGATCGGAATCGGAGTGCCCCAGTATCTATTTCTGCTGATCGCCCAGTCTCTTGCGTTTTCGAGCCACTTCCCGAATCTGCCATCTTTAATATGGTCGGGCATCCAATAAATCTCGCTATTGGCCTTCAACAACCGATCCTTGATCTTTTCCACAGCCACGAACCAAGTCCTAACCGCCTTATAGATCAGCGGCGTATCGGATCTCCAGCAGAACGGGTATCTGTGCCGTACTGTTCCCTGATAAAACAGCACCCCGGCTTTCTTCAGTTCCCTTGCGATGTCCTTGTCCGCGTCCTTGACCAGCACTCCACTCCATGGCGGCACTTCATCGGTAAATCTCCCATTGTTATCCACTGGACAAACAAGCTCGATCCCCTCTCGCTTACATGCGAAAAAGTCCACTTCGCCAAAAGCAGGAGCGCTATGAACGATCCCAGTACCATCCTCGATCGACACGGCCTCTTCCAAGATAACCCTAAACGCATCTCGGTCCTTAAAGAATGGGAACAGCGGCTTATACTTCAGCCCAGCCAGCCCCTTCCCCTTCTTCCGCTCTACAACTTCAACCGCATCCTTAAAATTCGCTCCAACTCTCGCCTCAGCAAGCCAATAGAACCTCTCCCCGTCCTTCACCTTCACATATTCGATCTCGGGACCTACCATCAGAGCCAGATTCGATGGGAGCGTCCAAGGAGTTGTCGTCCAGGCCAGCAAAAACGTCCCTTTCTCTTCCACCACTTCGAAAGCCACCACCAAAGACGGGTCATCTACATCCTGGTAGTTCAGATTCGCCTCAAAGTTCGACAGCGGAGTTCCCAGTTTCATCGAAAACGGCATCACCTTGAACCCTTCATAGACTAGGTCTTGGTTCCATAGCTCACTGAAAACCCACCAGACGCTCTCCATGAACGGCATATCCATAGTCCGGTACGTATCGCCGAAGTCGACCCATCGACCCATCCGATCTACGGTCTTTTTCCATTCCCCCGTATACCGCAGCACAATGCTTCGGCACTCTTCATTGAATTTGGCAATTCCGAACATCTCAATTGCGCTCGCACCGGAAAGCTCTTTAGCCTTCTCGATCTCATTTTCAATGGGTAGGCCGTGGCAGTCCCAGCCGAATCTTCTTGGGACTCTGAACCCCTTCATTGTCTTATACCTAGGTACTACGTCCTTGATCGTCCCTGCCAGCAAGTGGCCATAGTGCGGCAGCCCCGTCGCGAATGGCGGGCCGTCATAGAAGGAGAATAGCTCGCCCTCTTTTTCCACGGACTTTTCAAATATCCTATTTTTCTGCCAGAAATCTAGGACATTAACTTCTCTATTGGGGAAGGATTCCCCCTGTTCGAAATGAAACATAGTACCCTCAAAAAAACCTCTATCATAAGACATTGAGGATAAGAATTAAAGGGGGGCTCTCGTCAATAATCATAAATATGTTACAATGAGGGGGTAACTATGCTTTTACGGCCCCGCTTGGGGAACGCAAAATGCAGAATGCAGAATGCAAAACGAGTCGGGGGGAGATCCCCCTGCGCCCCCCGGAGGGCTAAGAAGTTTTGCGTTTTGCATTCCGCGTTTTGCGTTCCCCTTGCGGGGGTGTCAAGGTTTCGACTTGGAAATGAAGCATAGGTGGCATGTAGAGGATGATCGGTTGGCCTCTTAAATCATCCGATTAAAAAAATAAACGACAAATCTAACGATTTCGCGTTCGAGGCTGCAGCCTAATAGTTGCAGTTTTGCGGTAGCCTGAAATATAACCGAGAGTTTCAGATGTCTACTGTCATACATCACGGTATGAACCCCAGTCCCTTTAGAACCATCTAGGCGGGAGTTCGAGATAGAGAAGGTTTATTTGGCCCCAAGCGACGAACCTTTCGGCAAGGTCAACTTATGTTAAGGTACTAAGCATGTAGTCACCTTTGTGGAGTTTGCTAAGGACGAGAGTTCGATTCTCTCCACCTCCAAACAAGACAGGCCGGGAACTCCCCGGCCTTTTTTTATTACTAATCATCAGTGTTTTGTTAAGGGGTTTTCCCTAAGAACATAAGCGGCTAGATCTATGTCTTCACCCCGTGCGAGCGCATCGCTTTACATAATTAATTTTAATATCGTTTTAAGCCCTGTGTGCTTAGCATTATGGCCATGACAGCGACTGCAGTAAATCCACTAATTAAAATAAATTCTACGCCGTTTTGCGATACAAGCTGTAAAGGCATACAGGTGTTTAGCCAATTCTTAGGGAGAAGCCTCTACGCTTTAGGCCTACTGATCGCTTCCGTAGCATGCCGAATTTTCAGTAGAGATCTTGCTTACACATACTTTTCGATGGCAAGAGCCCAGTTTAATCGGGGAGGCCTTACACTCGTAGCATACTGTAAGTTTGGAGAGAAGCTCATTGATTTTTCGTATAACGGTTGCGTGATCGCCCCCTCATCAGACACAGAACAAAATGCTCTCCGATCCCGCTATAGCTCGAATGTGATCGATCTGTGGTTGCAGATTGGAACCGAGGAGATCCCCCTAAGACAGGAAAAGTTAAAGCGAGTGGAAACAGGAATTTGTTTAGGGATGACTTTGGACTTTATGAAGGAATATCTCCAACAGATTCAAGCAGGTGTGCCGCCAATGGAAGCGATCCGCGAAATCAGTTCACGGTACGTAACTGGTGCCCCCGACAAAGCTCAACTCGCGCAAATTTTCTACTCTGCCTTAGATTCAACCCATGTGATCGAACAGGAATGGGCTCATTTGGATGCGTCCATGGAAGAGCAGATTACAGATACTCATCGGTGGTTTGATGAGCAGCAAGAACAAATCCTTGCTCTTCCAAATGAACAAATCCCTGAAAGACTGCATCAGGTTCAGACCGAATGCACTGAACGGGCGAACAACTTTCGTTTCAATGCTCTTTCTGGGAAGATCTTAGCCATAGCTCGGATAGAAGCACGGCGTGACGAAATCGTGAGTAATCAGTTCGGTCTTCAAATGGGACCTGCCCGGATCTATGCACATGAAGAAATGTCTGCGGAGCACGATCCTGAGTTCAGTCAGTTCCTAGAGGAACTTCCCATCGGTTGTTATGCGGGAGGATTCCGCGCTAAGGAATGCGCACATGCCGTCACCTTAATCAAATCATCGGATAACGAATATTTTCTCTTTGATCCAAATTTGGGTACGCTGGTTTTTGGGAAAAATGAAATTGCAGAGAAATTATGGAACATTGGAAAGTCCTTCTACCTCAACAATGCGTTATGCAGCCTCAGTTTTTCCCCTTGTAGGTTACAGTAAGGTTCTTAAGAAACCACTCAATAATCAGGTACAAAATGTCTTCATCTCAGCAAATAATTGATCAAACGATAACCTGGATCCGCAAAGTAGTGGTAGCCTGTAACTTCTGCCCTTTTGCTGCTAAGGCATTACAACAACAGCGTGTTCATTACCAAGTTGAAGCCAGTACGAATACAACTTTATGCCTGGATGCTTTTTTAGTGGAAATTGATCGACTGGATAAAGAACTCGATATTGAAACCAGTTTTCTAATCTTTTCCAACGCTTTTCAACAATTTGATGATTACCTGGCTATGGTATCCATGGCTGAGCATTTATTAAAAGAAAAGGGGTATGAAGGGGTTTATCAATTGGCAAGTTTTCATCCAATGTACCGGTTTGCCAGCTCAGCAAAAAATGATGCGGCTGATTACACGAACAGGTCCATTTATCCAATGCTGCAATTCTTACGGGAATCGAGCATCGACAAAGCATTATCACACTATGAAAACCCAGAAAACATTCCGGAACGCAATGTTGATTTTGCAAGAAAAAAAGGATTGACCTTTATGAAATTACTGAGAGATTCCTGCCTGACATCCTTCTCCCCCTAAGGGACTGTCTAAGAGAAGTTTTGCACTTCTCTCTATAGCGCTTCCATCTCAAAACAACAGACCGGATCACAACCCCGCAAGAATAAGAAACTTGCAGCTAACCAAGGCATTATTAAGCAAAAAAAAATAATACAAATAAATGATTAACATTTATTTTAATTGAAATTAAAAACAAAACAACTCATCATATAACCAAACAAATTAATAGGGGATTTATCGATGTCGAACAAAAAAATTTCCACTCTTTTGGCATTACCATTGATTGCGTCACCTATTGCTTTGCCTACATGCATACCTACTTATAATAATACCAAATCAATTTCCTCTGCAGTCTCATCTGAAATGATCTCCCAGCGCGCTTCCGCTCGCCGAATGCGGCATCAATTGACTCCAACTCAGGTGTTACAACGAAATAATGAAGCAGCTAAAGCGTCATCTTCTCCATTTTTTGTAGGAGAACTAGGTGAGGGATGGAGATTTCCGAGCGACCATCTCCCGATTGGAATGAGCATAAATGGCCTCAATTTCACAAATTGGAATATCTTAAATACCGCTTATCTTGGTTATATTTTATCGAATACCCAAGGCTTAAAAGATAGCCTTATTATGGAAACTAACCGCATTGGCCAAGACCCACGATTAACACAAAGAGAAGAAATCATATTAGACCAAGTATTGACTCTCCTCCAACACCCCACATCTCCTCGCTCTCTTCTCAGTTTACAAGAAACCGGTGAAGCATTTTGGGAGGTACTCAAAGAACGGCTCCCTCCAAATTTTAAAACAACGACCACGTTCCCCAACGATCTAGCCCATGGAGACGTTTTTATTTATAATAGCGATCTGTTTGAATACATGAGCTTGCAATCGGAAACATATACATGCAACCCAACAAATACGATGATGTCATTAACCCTTAAAGAACGGTCATCTGGCCAACAATATCGGTTCATTCAGTCCCACGTTCCAGGCGGCCCAGTTCACTCTGACCCAGCGCGTGCAGAATTTGCAGATTTCGTTATGAAGCAGTTTGACTCCAGCATGGTACTAGTTGTTATGGGAGATATGAATCGTCCTCCGGACGATTTTTTGAATAATTTTGCACGCAGCGCAGAGAAATATTCGATGGAGCAACCCTATAAAAATGCCGCAATACCTTACCCTACCCACATCAATACCCATCAAGAAGCTTCCTGGATTGATAATCTATTCTTCTTTACCCCATCTGAAATGCCAGTCGAGATATCGAAAGAAAATTCGTTTTTCCCATCAGTTCAGGAGACGATCAACCTTCTTCAAAAATAAGCCCACTCCCCTTTAGTAGAGAGAGAAGCTCACGCTGCCTTTCGATATTCTCTCGATTTTCTTATTAGAAGAGTGACTGGAATGGAGGAAGCACTATAGTCCCTTTTATTTTTTATATTCCCATGCTATGATTCTCCTGCCGCTGTTATGTAAAGTACGGTCGTTAATGCTAGAGAAACACCCCCTTTCAGACCCAGCCATTATCAGCTGCCTAAATACCCATTATGGCATAGAAGCTGCTTCCCTTGTGTTTCTCCCTCTGGGCGCAGATATGAATGCCTCGGTTTATAAAGTCCAGACACCGGATCAAAAGTCCTATTTCATAAAGCTCAAAACTGGGCACCATCACGATCTAGGCGTTGAAATCGTAGAGCTCTTACAAAGCGTTGGGATCCGACAAATTATTCCCCCTGTTAAGACCATTCATGGCAAGCCAACTCAGCGTATTGAGGATTTTACTCTCATTGTATACCCGTTTGTTGATGGACAAGATGGATTCAATCGTACTTTAACTGATGATCAGTGGATTACGCTCGGCAAAGCGTTGAGGCAGGTGCATGAAGTTGAAGTGCCGCTGCACATCCAAAACCGAATTAGGAAAGAGACTTACTCAGCGAAGTGGCGCGAGGTTCTTCGATCGATCTACATTCATGTTGAAGCTAAGCCAGCGTCCGATGAGATCGGTTTAAAATTACAAAAGTTTATGAAAAAGAATATGCCAGCTATTCGCAAACTTGTAGATCGTGCGGAACAGCTTGGAGAAAAACTCCAGAACCAATCGCCAAAATTCGTCCTGTGCCATTCTGATATTCATGCCGGGAATGTGCTGATAGATGGAAATAATGCGATCTACATAGTGGACTGGGATGAACCTATCATGGCGCCAAAAGAACGAGATCTTATGTTTATTGGCGGCGGCGTTGGGAATGTTTGGAATAAGCCGCATGAGGAAAAACTTTTTTATCAAGGTTACGGAAACAGGGAAATTGATTCGACAGTCCTGGCCTATTACCGGCATGAACGAATCGTAGAAGACATAGCCATCTACAGTCGAGAGCTCCTCTTAACAACGGCGGGAGGCAAGGACAGACCTGTGATGTATAGACATTTCATCGACATGTTTGCGCCGCAAGGCGTGGTAGAGATCGCATTCAAATAGAGAGAGCAATGGCTGGCTGGACAACGGGGACCTGTAAAGCAAATGGGATCGACATACATTATCTCCGAACCGGCGGAGGCAACCCCCCTATTGTTCTCCTGCATGGGCTGATGCTGAGCGGTGCGTGCTGGACTCCTTTGGCACGGGCGCTAGAACAGGATTACGACGTTGTCATGCCCGATGCGCGGGGCCACGGGAACTCCAGCGCCTCAAACCATGGCTATCGCTATGACGACCTCGCCGCCGATGTCTTAGGCCTTATCGAGACGCTCAAGCTCGATGCTCCAGTGCTCCTTGGCCATTCTATGGGAGGGATGACGGCAGCTTTGGCCGCTAGCCGTACCCTTAATCGTCTGCGAGGGCTTATCTTGGCCGATCCAACCTTCCTGACGCCGGAGCGCCAGCTTGAAGTTCATGAGAGCGATGTCGCAGACCAGCACCTCCGGATTCTCAACCAGCCCAAGGAGGATTTCTTGGCTGAAATTCGGGTTCGGCATAGCCGCCGCTCACGTGAGATCATCGAACTATTCGCGCAGGCAAGATTTCAAACCAGCATTCGCGCCTTCGAAATTTTGACGCCCCCGAATCCTGACTACGTGCAGCTGATCCACACTCTCGCTATTCCGAGCCTGCTCATCATCGGTGATGCGGGCTCAGTAATCTCCCCTGCAATGGCAGATGAGCTTGCTGGGCTCAATAAACACTTGAAGGTCGAACAGATCGCGGAAGCGGGTCATGGAGTTCCGTATGACCAGCCCGACCGTTTTTCGGCCGCTGTCCAAACCTTTTTGCGCTCAATTCATTTGACTTAGTGCATATACCGCTCGTAATTCAAGAATCGGCTTTTTGGCGGTCATTTCTGCAACTTTCTCAGTAACGCTTTACCTTCTTTCCATTCGCCAAGCCCCGAGTCCTCGCCGATATGCCCTCTTTTTTCGATATTGACGAACTCGCTGCCTAAACGATCAGCAAAATATCGGCCTTGCTCGACCGAGAGAAAAGGATCATTTTCACTTGCAACAAGAATGGATGGGAAAGGTAGCTTACCTAAGGGCAAAGTATCAAACCCTTTGATAGACAAGGAACGATAGGGTTCGGTATTTGGATCTGGAGGCGCTACCAGAAGCGCCCCCTTAATTTTGTGGATCGATTTTCTGCTTTCTTTGCTGTGTATCCAATGGAGAATCGTCGTACAGCCTAGGCTATGTCCAACCAGAATGACCGGCTGTTCGGCTAATCGAATAGCTGAATCCAACGTTTGCACCCATTCTACAATGACTCGGACTCGAGTCTGCATAACCTGGAATAATAAGAATCATTTTTTCCTTATATACGAGCGTATATATACCGAAAAAAGTTCAAGAATCGAAAAATATTTTTTTACCACCCGCGAACAGGGTTCGCTAGAGGGCACAGAGCCCACAGAGAAGCATTAAATTTTAAATCGACGCAGCCCATCTCGCAATAGCTTCACATTGAAAT
>JANPFC010000093.1:0-28140 GCA_031423235.1 Chlamydiota bacterium
CTCACAGAGCCAAATAAGACATTAAATCAATGAAGCCTTTGGCCGTCCCAATGATTTTGTCTGTGAGATTATTTTTCCCCTCTGTGAGCTCTGTGTTCTCTAGCGAACTTTGTTCGCGGGTGGTTGAGAAATTCATGTCAAACAGTTTGCGGGTCAAGAAAATTGCTCATCAAGGCGATTCTTGAATTACGATCGGTATACCTACTAACTTTCTTGAAGTAATTAAGATCTAGAGTCAAAATGAGAAATAACATATGAAACTCCCCCTTTTTGCCGTACCCGTTCAAGCCGGGTTCCCCTCCCCAGCCGAAGATTACCTCGAACAGAATCTCGATCTGAATGAGCACCTGATCCAACATCCAGCAGCAACCTTCTTTGTCCGGGTCGACGGCGACTCAATGATAGGGGCCGGTATCCACAAGGGCGATATCCTGATTGTAGACCGGGCCTTAGAGGCAGCGGATGGGAAAATCGTTGTCGCGGTGATCAATGGCGAATTTACAGTGAAGCGGATCCGCCTCTCTGAAGGCAGAGTCACCCTCGAACCTGAAAACCCGCAATACCAGCCCATTCACGTCGATCCCGGCGCAGACTTCAGAGTATGGGGGATTGTCACCTACGTGATCCACAAATGTTCGCCCTAGTAGATTGTAATAATTTCTTTGCTTCCTGTGAAATGGTCTTTAGGCCCAGCCTCGAGCAAAAACCGCTCGTGATTTTGTCGAATAACGACGGCTGCATCGTCGCCCGCTCGCCTAAAGCCAAGGCCCTCGGCATTAAAATGGGCGATCCTGCCTTCCTCTATAAAGACCGGAAAGAAGTAATCATGCTTTCGGCCAACTTTGCCCTCTACTCCGACATGTCCCATAGGGTGATGCAAACCCTCTCCATCTTCTCATCCGATATAGAAATTTATTCCATCGATGAAGCATTCCTTCTTCTGGAGGAAAATGGGACTCTCCACGACCGGTGCATGGCGATGCGGCAAACGGTGAAGCAATGGACAGGGATCCCCGTCTCGATCGGGGTCGCGCCCACCAAGACGCTGGCTAAACTGGCGAGCGAGCTTGCGAAGAAGGAGGGAGGCATCCATGTGCTAAGGAGCCATCAGATCGAAGAGCGTCTCTCTCAAACCGAGCTCAGCGATGTGTGGGGCATAGGGAGTGCGTTGGCTGAAAAGTTGAAGCGGGAGAGGATCTATACGGCGCTGCAGCTCTGCCGGGCAGATGATGCGCTGATCCGAAAATGGCTTGGCGTGACCGGTTTCCGCACTGTTCTCGAGCTAAGGGGCTCCCCCTGTTTTGAGATCTGCGATACCCCCGAAAAGAAAAAGAGCATCATCTGCTCCCGTTCCTTCGGGGAGAAAGTGAACGACCTAGCCGAGCTTCAGGAGGCGGCCGCCTCGTTCGCGGCAAACGCTGCAGGAAAACTGAGGGACCAGGAGAGCATGGCCGGATTTATCTCGGTGTTTATCTCCACCTCGCAAGAGACCGGCTCGTGCCATATCCAGATCCCGAATGCGACCTCCTACACGCCAGAGCTGATCGCTCTTGCGAAAGAGGGGGTAAAAAAACTTTTCCGAAAGGGGCTCGAATATCGGAAGGCCGGAGTCCTCTTGGGCGACTTCACCGAGGATAAACAGGCTGATTTCATCACCCCCGCTGGCAAAGACAAAGGGGAAGCAATGCGGGTAATCGACCAAATCAATGCCCGCTACGATAAGCCGATGGTCCGATTCGCTGCAGAGGGGATCGAAAGGCGATGGAAAAGCAAAAGATCCAATACATCCCCGAAGTACACAACCAGCTGGGCCGATCTCCTTAGAGTTTGATTTTTTCCCACGGGGGGAATAGAATATCTAATATAGTAATGTTTTAATTAGGAAAATGCATGTTCCAGAAAAAGACCCTTACAGCCTCAATGATCGCCCTCATAAACGTTTGTGCGATATGCAACATCAAAAACTTCCCCCTCCTAGCTGAATACGGTCTTTCGATCATCATCTTCCTCGCTCTCTCCGCAGTCTTTTTCTTCATCCCTGTCGCACTTGTCTCTGCAGAATTGGCCTCCGGCTGGCCTGAGAGGGGCGTATACACGTGGGTAAAAGTGGCTTTAGGGCCGAGACTTGGATTTCTCGCGATCTGGCTCGAGTGGATCGAAAACGTGATCTGGTATCCGACGATCCTCTCCTTCATCGCATCCACTTTCGCCTACATCATCAATCCAGATCTCGCCAATAATAAAGCGTATGTTCTCGGAGCGATCCTCGTTACATTCTGGTCGATGACTTTTGTGAACTTTCTTGGAATGCGCGTATCTGGCTGGATCAGCTCGATCGCCGCCCTTTTTGGCACAATCATTCCAATTGTCCTCATCATCTTGATGGGAGCTATTTGGATCATGGCGGGCCATCCGATCCAAATCGACTTTTCCTGGAATGCGCTTGTCCCCGATCTCGGCTCGATTAACCAGTTAGTCCTCCTCTCTGGAGTTCTCCTTGGATTGGCGGGAATGGAAATGTCAGCTGTCCACGCTAAAGAAGTACGGAATCCGCAGCGCGACTATCCCCGCGGTATTTTCCTATCAGCTGTACTCATCCTCATCTTTTCAACGCTCGGGGCGCTTGCTATTGCAACAATCGTCCCAAATAGCAAGATCCAGCTCGCATCAGGCGGGATGGAGGCGTTCAGATACCTCTTCAACGCATTCAATATGCCATGGGCAATGCCAATTGTCGCAGCAATTACCACCTTCGGCGCCCTTGGAATGATGAGCACTTGGATTGTCGGCCCTAGCCGCGGACTTTACGCTACAGCAGAGCATGGCGATCTCCCCCCGATCTTCCACAAAGAGAACAAAAATGGGATGCCGACCAACATCCTCCTCACCCAGGCGATCATTGTCACCGTTCTCTCTTTAGTCTTCCTTTTCATGCCATCGGTGAATAGTTCCTATTGGGCCCTAGCCGCCCTCGCCTCTCTTCTATACATGGTGATGTATATTCTCATGTTCGTCGCAGGGCTTATCCTCCATCATAAACATCCAAATACGCCCCGCGTCTACAAAGTCCCTGGCGGCAGAGTCGGAATGTGGATTATCTCTCTATTCGGAATATTCGGTTCTGCTTTCGGAGTGGTTATCAGTTTCTTTCCGCCAAGCCAAATCGATACGGGGAGCCTGATTATTCTTGAGGTGTTCCTTATCGGAGCCTCTCTGATTTTCTGCGTAGCGCCATTCCTCATCTTCGCATCCCGCAAGCCCCATTGGTTAAAAAAGAGCTAAGAAGATACTTTCCTTTTTTCTCTCTCGCCTCAGCGTCTCGGGTTTTGCTTTGCCTCTGCGATACCTTCTTATGAGAGCTGTGTGCGCGGGAGTCCCATTAGAAGATTATCGCAGAGGGAAAAAATATATCGCGAAGCTCAATAGAACCTCCAATTCTGGTCTTGCAAGTTAAATGACAAGGCGTTATTTTGCTTACCCAAATTTGGAGGTGGCATTATGCGATTGTTGGAAAATTATGTGGCTCGCGCTGAACAACTTCTAAACCCAGTTGATTGGATCCCATACGTCTCGTCGCTCGGCGGAATGGCGCGGGTAATTGCTGGCGCTGTGCAGATTGCAGCATCGATTATTTTTGCCTATTTGAAGGTTGCTTATAACCTTGTGAATAGAAGACGGGTGGTTGATGCGCTGAAAGAAGCTAGCGTATATGCCATGCACGGAGCTGCAAATATTGTTAGGGGCGCACTCGCGATTCACCCAGGATGGAATCTCCTTCTCGCAGTCCACGATTGGAAATTGGGCAGATTAAATTATCCGGAAGAAACAGTGAAGCCAGGCGTATATCCTCTCGCAACTGCATATAAACTTGCCCAGTATTAGGATCTACGGATAAGATCTTGATCCTATGAGCAAGAATTGGGATTCATCCGAGCAGTGGTACACATCCTGCGTCGGAGAAAAAGGGCATTACTATCATCAAGCAGTTGTACTCCCTAATGCTTTGCGGCTTTTAGGAAAATACGGATCGCTCCTTGATCTCGGCTGCGGACAAGGTGTTTTGGCACGACATTTGCCTGAAACAGTCGATTATGTCGGCGTCGATTTATCAAAAGAGCTGATCGCGTCGGCAAAAAAGATGAGCAAACAGGCCAAATTCTACGTTGGCGATGCATCGAAAGAATTGCCTGTAGAGAAGAAGGACTTCGAAAGAGCTGTCTTCATGCTCTCGCTCCAAAATATGGAGAAAGGGGGAGAAGCGATTCTGAATGCGGGTCGCCACTTGAAAAAAGGGGGAAAGCTCCTCATTGTATTGAACCATCCCTGTTATCGAATTCCGAGACAAAGTGGTTGGGAAGTCGACGAGAAAATGAAGCTCCAATTCAGGAGAGTCAATACCTACATGTCGGCGCAAGAAATCCCCATTC
Source organism: Chlamydiota bacterium (assembly GCA_031423235.1). Classification (GTDB taxonomy): domain Bacteria; phylum Chlamydiota; class Chlamydiia; order Chlamydiales; family SM23-39; genus REEB52. Next base: position 4,428 of record JANPFC010000093.1, read on the forward strand.
AAACCAATCCAGGCAAGGGGGGCCAGTCCGAAACGACCTTCTCTTACCACAATCCCCTTTCCACTTATTCAAATTGGCTTCAAAGCGGAAAATTTGCCATCAGCGCAATGGAAGAGTGGTGCTCAGATAAGAAAAGCGAAGGCGGCAGAGCGAAAATGGAAGATCGGGCGCGGAGAGAATTCCCGCTATTTTTAGCAATATTAGCTACCAAAGAAGGTTAGCATGTGCGGAATATTTGGATACATCGGCGATAAAGACCCACTAAAAACTTGCGTTGCCGGCCTTGAGCAGCTCGAGTATCGTGGATACGACTCGACAGGGATTGCCGGAATTACCGATGGGAAAATCGCCGTCTGTAAAGAAGTGGGCAAACTCGCAAACCTGAAAGAAAAGCTAAGGGATCGTCCGGAAATAAATGCTACACTTGTCGAGGAGAAAAACTGTTCAGATCTTGAGGATTTTCTCGCAGCAGGTATCGCTTCGAATACCTGCAAGGGAAAATCGTCGAGAGATGAATGGAATTTTCCCTCGAGAAGTGCAGCAGGTATTTCCGGACGATCCCTAACGCTAAAGCGGCTTGAAGTCGCTATTGGCCACACCCGTTGGGCCACGCACGGCAAAGTCACCAATGCCAACGCCCACCCCCACCAAGATACTAAAGAAGCGATCGCCCTTGTTCATAACGGAATTATAGAAAACTGCGACGCTCTTCGCGAAGAGCTCCAACGGCAAGGAGTTGTCTTCATCTCTGAAACCGACAGCGAAGTGATCACGCAAATGATCTCCAAAAACTACGCAGGAGATTTAGTCCAGGCTGTCCAGAAATCTCTCCCCTTTTTAAAAGGCCATTTTGCCATCGCCCTCATCCACAAAGACCACCCCGATCAGATTGTGGCTGCAGCGCGCGAATGCCCCCTCTCTATCGGCTACAATGATGGACGCACCGAATCGATCATCTCTTCGGATCCGAATGCTTTTTTAGGCGGATCGATGAATATCCTCTTCCTCCGCAACGACGAGGTTGCCAAAGTAGAAAAGGGCAACGTCCAAGTGTTTGATCGAAGCTTCCTTGCAATTGCAAAAAAAACCGAAAGGCTCGATAGCAGCTATAAAGCCCCTTCGAAAGAGGGTTTTGAGCATTTTATGCTCAAAGAAATTTACGAGCAGCCCTCCACGATCCAAAAAGCGATCTTAGGACGCTTTGAAGATGGACAAGTTCAATTTGAAGCTCTCCCCAATGAATTTCGTTCAGCTCATTCCGTTTGGTTTATCGGCTGCGGCACTTCCGCGAATGCCGGCTCGATCGGCGCGCTTCTCTTAGAAGAGTTCGCCCACATTCCTGCCCACTGCGAAATCGCCTCGGAGGCCCGCTACCGGATCATCCCTAAGGGGACGCTCGTCGTCGCCATTAGCCAGTCGGGCGAAACGGCCGACACCATCTCCGCAGTCAGAGAAGTAAGAGCCCGCGGCTATAAAGTCCTCGGTATCTGCAATGTAAAAAACTCCACACTCACTCGAGAAACAGACGGCTGCATCTTCTTGAAAGCAGGCCCTGAAATGAGCGTCTGCTCCACGAAAGCCTTCTCATCGCAAATCGCCGTCCTCTATCTCTTCGCTATGTACATGTCTGGAAAAGGGAATATCGACGAGCTGAATAAGATCCCTGCACAGGTCAAGCAGGTGATCGATAATGCGCCCCATATTCAAGCAATTGCAAAAAAATATAGCCGTTTTAACAACTTCTTCTTCATGGGAAGACGCTACATGTTCCCCACCTGTATGGAAGCGGCGCTGAAACTAAAAGAGATCTCCTACGTAAACGCCAATGGATATGCTGCAGGGGAACTCAAACACGGTCCCATCGCCCTGATCGATGCTAACTTCCCCGTCATCGCCTTCTGCGCCAATCACCAGACTGAAGAAAAAATCATCAGCAACCTCCAAGAGGTGAAAGCCCGCGGAGCCCCGATTCTCGCCCTCGCGCCTGAAAATCTGAAAGCGGTCGCGAAAATTGCAGACGACGTGATCTGGCTGCCCATGGCAAACGACCACCTCTCCCCCTTTGCATCAACAGTAGCAGGCCAGCTCCTCGCTTACTACATCGCCAAGGAACGTGGCTGCGATATCGATCAGCCGAGAAACCTTGCCAAATCGGTAACTGTAGAATGAGAGCTCAGATTCAGCGGGATCTAGAAAAGAAATCCCATGTAGAGACTAAATGGGTCTACAAAGGGCGGATCGTCAACCTTAAACTCGAAACCTATCAGCTTGGGGATCGGACCAAAGTCGCTGAAATCATCCACCACTCTGGAGCGATCGTCATTATCCCGATCGATGCAGAAGGGAGAATCCTCCTCGTTCAACAATGGCGTAGAGCCGTTGGCGAGATCACAATTGAGCTCCCCGCAGGAACCCTCGAGCAAAATGAAGATCCCCTCGATTGCGCGAAAAGAGAGTTGCAAGAAGAGACCGGTTTTGCAGCAAAGAAAATGACCCCGCTCGGTGGTTTTTACACAGCCCCCGGATTCTGCGATGAGTACCTCCATCTCTTTCTAGCCGAACACCTACACCACTCCCCGCTTGAGCCAGACGATGATGAGATGATCGACGTTCTCCCCGTAACGGTCAAAGAAGCCAAACACATGATCGAACACAATCAGATACGCGATGCCAAAACCATCGCTGGGATTTTAAGGTACATATGCGCAAATGGTTGATTTCTCTTGTGGTTCTCATTGTCTTAATCATCGCATTCTTGCCCAAGATTGCATCCACTTCGCTGGGTAAGCCCCTTTTTGTCAAAGCACTAAGCCAAAAAAGCCAATCCCAAGTTGAAATCGGATCTCTCAAGCTATCGTGGTTTGGCCCTCAGCAATTCCGCAATCTAACGTGGACCCACGACGCCGCGACGGGCACTGTCGAAGAGTTGGATATCGCTGCCCCATTTTGGACCTTCTCCGGCCCATTTAAACTTAAGAACGGCGCGATTGCCTATAAAGGGGGCCGCGTTGAAAAGATTGAAGGGAAGATAGAGGGAAATGACTTTAGTCTCACGGGGATTACTCTCCAAGGGCACATTGCTCTCAGCGGACAGATCTATTCCAAACTCCATTTCCACCTCCTAATCGACGTCAAGCAGTTCCCCCTCATTGTCATCGATAAGCAGCTCCATCAGCTCTTAGGCCCCACGCTTGATCTCAATGGGACGATCAGTTTGGAACATGGAAAAGGGATCATCGATCTCACTGTGAATGCAGACAATCTCAATACGCGCGTGCAAGGGATCTTAACTGAGCAATCGATTACACTTGAAAAGCCGCTCCTCGCTGCGATCCGCTTAACGCCAGAAGTAAGCGCTCTTCTTTTAAAAGACGCCAATCCCCTCTTTTTAACAGGCGTATCCTCGGCAAATCAGATCAATCTCCGCATTGAGCCCAAAGATTTCTACTTCCCCCTCCCCTACTCGCTCGAAAACTTAAAAGTTGGAGAAGCCACCCTTGATCTCGGGAAAGTGAAATGTCAGAACGGCGATTCGCTAAGGACCATTATCTCCATCCTAAAAGCAGAGAATCTTTCCGACGCATCGCAAATGAACGCTTGGTTTACTCCCGTAACTTTGCGCATTGACCAGGGTATGCTCACAGCTGGACGGATGGACGCACTCCTCGCCGATTCCATCCACGTCTGCACATGGGGAAGCATCAATCTACTTAGAGATCAGATCGATATGTTTTTAGGATTGCCCGCTGATACATTGCAGAAGTCATTCGGAATCAAAAATCTCCCCGCAAACTATGTTCTTAAGGTAAAAATTCGCGGGAGCACAAAAGAACCAGAAATCATCAAAGGTCCCGCGATTGCCAAAATTGCAGCGTTGATCGCAGCGGGTCAAATCCGCAGCAAGGGGTTCTTTGGTGGACTGGCTGATCTGATTTCGACCCCTAAAGAAGAAAAAGACGTCCCTCCAGCAAAACAACCCTTCCCTTGGCAATAAATTCCCTCGAAGAATATGAGTTCAGATTTTCGATTGTGAAAAGAAAATCGGCGACAGGGCTCTAAATACATCGTCTGGGGCGCACTCGCGAATCCCCATTTTGAGAATGGACTCGGTCACAGCGGCAACCAGATCAGAACAATCGAGGACTTCCCGATCTACTACAGCAGAGATCGCCTTTCGGACTGACGGGTTGGTTGAATCGGGGATGTTTTTTGCCAGTTCGGCAATCCGTTTCAGATCGTCGATGGATCCTGAATTAGCAAAGAATTTGACGCTCTGAAGCCAAACAACTAGTTTTTTATCGACGCCCTGAACTGCCTTAGGACTGTTCTGCGGCGGCGGAGTTTTAAAGCCGTCTGGATCTGGTAGTATCTTCGGAATGAATGCTGAACTCATTTTCCACCCATAGTTTTTGTGAATACGGCGATGCGCGACTGAAGAGCCTCTAGAAGCATCGGGTTCGCTGCCGCGAGATATTTGTGCAATCTTTCAGATTGGGGAGAATCTACCCACGCTTTCTGGAAAATTTCCTTATTGAGCCATGAGCTCATTTTCGCAAGCCCCGTATGAATCGCTCTCGGAGCGATCTTCTCCAGATCTTGTTCTATATGCTCTTTAAGTAAGCCGCGAATCTGCTCTTGGGCTCTTCTTCTTTGCCCGTCCTCTGGGCCGCTCATTTTCTCATCATCCACATGATGAACCTCGTCAACCTGAGAACGGAGTGCATTGTAAAAGCATTTGATGATATTGCGAGTCAAGACATCGCAAAAATCCTCTCTTGCAAGAAGGCCTGCAAGGAACTTATTGTACTTCTCAATATGCTCTCCAGAATCGATGAGATTCTGTTCAATGCCGTTATCGATTGCAAAGAGATGGAAGTCTTTATCCATTACGACCATCACATTCCCCAAATTCACCTCGAGGGCATCGTCAATAAAATACTCGCCCTTATTGAAGTCGACCTGGATGAGCCGATCGAGATTGCCCATCAATAGGTCGAGCATCGCGATCCGCCCTAGCCGTTCAAAGAACTTCTCCCTCTGCTGAGGGCTCAATCTTATATATTTAGTAAAGGAGAATTCAAGAAGATTCTGACCTTTGATCTTTTCGGCGATCATGACTTGACTGCTTGACGGCTCAATCTCAGAATCATAAGTCTCGACCAACTTCAAGAAATTCTGTTGGAGCCGTTTGGCTGCCGCAGGCCGAATAGGGTTGATTTCGCCCAGCATCGTCTCATGAATTCCATCCTCTAAGTCAACTCTTGACGAGGGAGGGACAGAAAACCCACAGCAAACATCCTCATCGGTAAAACATTCCGCGAAGGCAGAATAGATCCGGCCGCAGGCGATTTCATTCATGTTCGTCCACTTGAGCACATAGGCGCGCATTCCATTCGGACTATTGTAGTTCACAAGAAAGGTAGGACCCTTATTTCCTCTCACAGATTTCTTCATTGGAGAGTTACCCATCGCAGCCGCATCTTTACTAAATCTCCTGATACAGTCCCCGATTTCACGATCGGGAGCGGCCTCTAATTCAGATTTATAGACACCTGAAATTCTTCCTCCTAATTGGCCAAGTCCCTTATAAATATCGCCCCTAACGACACTAGAATCTACAGCTTCTTTATGCGCGTTTTGGGCATCGCTCCAAACTTTTTCTAAAAGTCCGAGACACAAACTCCGATCCTCTCTCTCACTCGCACTCGGTAATGCCTTATAGAGTCTTTGTAAGCGAAGCAGTTTTCCAGACTCCTTTTCTACCTTGTCCGGACCGCGCCAAACCATCTTATCGCCGAGAGGGACAGCAGGACGTTTGCTAGGAGAAAGAAAAAGAGAATGAAGCGTCATTACAAAACCATATATAAGTTAATTTACAAATATTATATCACGAAACTTGATAACAAACAACATTATATTAACAAAATTTTATTGTAAAGCACCTCGAGATAGGTTCCTATTCTTCCCTTCCCTTGAGAATAGCTTTCTGCTAAAACATTAGTTAGTATGCAGAAAATAACCACCCTCCAAGAAGTCGCCCATAATGCCATGATCGAAAGGGGTTTTATCCCCGAGTTTTCAGAAAGGATTAACCACGAGTTAGAAAATATTCATGAAGCAGCCAGGCCGCAAGACTCCATCCGGGATATGCGAAACTTATTATGGGTATCGATTGACAATGAAGATTCCCGCGATCTCGACCAGCTCACCTTTGCAGAAGAGGGGAAAATTTACGTAGCCATTGCCGACGTCGATGCCATTGTTAAAAAAGGATCTGCGATCGACGCCCGGGCGGCCCACAACACCACTTCTATCTATACGCCGACGATCATCTTTCCGATGCTCCCCTTAAAACTCTCGACGAATCTTACCTCGCTGAACGAGAACACCGACCGTTGCGCCCTTGTTGTCGAAGTAAAAGTGGCGGATGACGGACGATTCGATCTCATCGATGTCTATCATGCCCTCGTCCGCAATCATGCAAAACTCAACTACCCTTGCATTGGTGCCTGGCTGGAGCGGAGGATCTGCAAACACCCCATCCCCTCCATTGCAGGCCTTAAAGAACAGCTCGAGCTCCAAGACAGAATCGCCCAAAGGATCCATGACTTCCGGAGCAAACAGGGGGCGCTTGAATTCGGAGTGGTTCAACTCCATGCAGTCGTCGTCGATGGGATCCCCGTTTCGTTAGAGGAGCAAGATCGGAATCGGGCCCACAAATTGATCGAAAACTACATGATTGCAGCCAATGTGGCGGCAACCCGCTATTTAAAGAATCGCGATCTCCCCACGATCCGGCGCGTAGTCAGAACGCCAAAGCGGTGGGACCGGATTGTCATTTTGGCAAAAGACGCCGGAGAAAAGCTCCCCCCGCAGCCCGATCCGAAAGCGCTCAGACAATTTCTCCTCAACCAGCAAGCCTCGGCTCCGCTTCGATTTCCCGACCTCTCTCTTGCCATCATCAAACTCCTCGGCAGAGGAGAATACGTGCTAGGAATTCCAGGCCATGCATCTCCGGGCCACTTTGATCTGGCCGAGAATGAGTATAGCCATACGACAGCTCCCAACCGCAGGTTTCCCGACCTCATCATGCAGCGCCTTTTAAAAAGCAGCCTCTTTAAAACCGAAGCCGCCTATACCAAAAAGGAGCTTGCGCTCCTTGCCATCCACTGCACTCAAAAAGAGACCGACGCCGATAAAGTCGAGCGGCGCCTCATCAAATGCGCCGCCGCCTTTGTCCTCCAGAAAGAAGTGGGGAAAAGTTTTGATGCGATGGTCACGGGAGCCGCCCCCAAAGGTACCTGGATCCGCCTCATGAATCCGCCTATTGAGGGAAAGCTCGTAAGGGGCTTTAAGGGGGTCGATGTAGGAGATTTTATTAAAGTAAAACTAATCAAAGTCGACGTCGTTAAAGGCCACATCGACTTTGAAAAATAAGCCAAAATGATGTTATATTATCTCCGAAATCGGAGAATTTATGCATCTATCTAAAATTTTTGCTTTAGCGATAAACGCATCGCCTTTGGCATTCGGAGCAATTCCTCAAATTCCCGAATCTGCCATTGCTCAATACCCCTGCTGGGGAACTTTGCGCGAGAATGCGGATGGGTTTGTCTATCTAGATATCGATGACAATTATATTCACGAGCTGATCCACTTCATTGAAGACGAAGGCTATCAAGAGCCTCCCTATTTTGGGCAGACAGAATTAGTAGGCGCACATATCTCAGTAGCGTACGCAAAAGAAGAAAGGGTAAGTAAGATTGCTGAAGAGGGCAGGGTCATCCATTTCACACCTATTGAATGCAAAATCGTCCAAACACCGAATCGGGAAGGGATCGAGGGCGTCTATATAATCGAAGTGGATGCACCAGAGCTTGACCTAATCCGAGCCAAATATGGCCTCCCCAAATTCGAATTTGGTTATCACATCACTATCGGTATTAAAAGCCTTTAGCAGCTGCGATGGTATCCATAAACGCAGCTCTGACTTTCCATTCAACCCCATCGTAAGTTCTGAATTCATTCGCGAAGGCTTCAGCTAAATAGGGGAGATTGCGGCTCCCTCGAACCGGCATTTGGCTAAGCTTCAATGCAGCTCCGAGTTCGCAAACGCGGGAAAAGTCTGTAACTTTATATACTGTCCGCATAGTCGCTGTGAGACAAGAAATCGCCTGAATATTTCCTTCATCGACCAGTTTAAGGATAAACTGATCGAGCTTGTCGTCAACATCTTTATACTTATAATCGGATAAGATGACCAGCGCTCTAGCTCTATCGAAGCTATATACAGCTGATTTCAGTTTCATCCAATGCGTATCATCCCGAAATCTTCGTGATCCGAAAGGAGGCTGTGTTGATACTGGAGCTGCCATACAGGGAAGAATCTTAGGCCCTTCGAATCATTTTTATCAACTGCGAATTTGTTTTTCGAGGAGTAGATAAAGAGGAAAGAGGCAGAGTAATAGAGCCCCGAAAAGAATGGGCATGAGGACTGGGGTCTGACCTGGAATCATCTGGAGGACAAAAACTGTGATCACGCACATCAGTATGTTCAGGAAGGCAAGGACAGCCGAGGCATTCGGCTTGTTTTTCGCCTCGCCCGTTCCGATAGCCGGACAGTTGATATAGGCAAGAGTGATCCCCATATTCATAAAGAAGTAAGGGACAAATAGGGTCCAAAGATTGAAAATTCCATAGGAAAATGCAGTGAGCATAGCAATTGTCGACGGAAGAATTAAAAGAAGCCCCAAAAGGATCGATCTATGAGCTGAAATCCGATGGGAGGTCAGCCGCGATAGAACAGATCCGAGGATCATCCCAACGGATGGAATTAAGTTGACCAGCCCGTACTCGCTGGGGGTCAAGCCTAGTAGATGAATCACCATGAATGGAGCGAGCGCCGCAAAGATATAGACGAACGAAGTGCAGCACCCTTGAATGAGCCCGCAAAGAAATAACTTCAAATTCCTACACCGCTTCAGGTAGCTCTCGAGCACCATTGTGAAATTGAATGGTTCCGGCGATAAAGTAGTGCTCGTCTCCGGCAGCCGTAGACATAAGAGCCAGAGCAAAAAGCCATAGACCGCCTGGAAATAGAAAGTGCTCTCCCAGCTTAAGTACTGCGTAATGAAGCCCCCGAAAGCAACCGCCGCTCCAGGGGCAATCGCAAATGCTACGATCACATAGGTAAGCTTTTTCCGCGCCATCTCTGGTTCGTAATAGTCGCTCACGATCGTGAAGGTCATCATGAGGCCAACGCTCGCCCCTAAAGCTGCAATAATCCGGGCAATAATCAAAAGCCAGAACAGATCCAAGAGTCCAGCTAAACCGCACAAAAGCGAACCAAAGATGGAAACGAGTAGTCCGATGCTGAGGGCCGGTTTCCTTCCGATTTTATTCGAAAGAGGTCCGTAGGGAAGCTGACCAATCGCATACCCGACCAGAAAGAGCGTCACGGTCAATTGAGCCATTGCTGAACTTACCTGGAAAAAGGACGCAATCCCTGGCAAAGCCGGAGTAAACAGAACTGCGCCAACCGACGGATATGACACTAAAAGGAGCAGAGTAAATAGGGAGGGCTCTTTCACCCCAGGGAGTCGAATCATTCTTAAATCTATAGCAGGTTAGAGAGGATGAAAAAAGCCTTTCCTTCTATGAGTCCATTCGATATAATATAAATTATTTATACTGAAATATTTAACTTTCGAAGGAAAATGACATTTAAAAATTTGAATCTGATTGAAGAACTACTACGCGCTATTGAAGAAGAGGGCTATACTGAACCAACTCCCGTTCAACGACAAGCGATCCCCATCATCCTCGAAGGGAGCGACCTTTTAGCAGGTTCGCAGACCGGTACGGGGAAAACAGCAGGTTTTACCCTCCCGATGCTCCAAAGACTCCTTACGAAAGGAAAAGGGCCTCAAAGATCGCCAAGAGCGCTGATCCTCGCCCCAACCCGCGAGCTCGCAGCCCAGATCGGCGAAAGCGTCAAGACCTACGGTAAGTTCCTCCCCTTCAAATCCACTGTGATTTTCGGCGGAGTCAACATCAATCCTCAGATTCGAGATCTACGAAATGGGGTCGATATTGTGATAGCTACTCCTGGAAGGCTTCTCGACCACGCCTCGCAAAAAACAGTTGATCTATCGAAGATCGAAATGCTCGTCCTCGACGAGGCAGACCAGATGCTCGATATGGGCTTCATCCACGATATCAAAAAACTACTAGCCCTATTGCCAAAAGAGAGACAAAACCTCCTCTTTTCAGCCACCTTCTCCAACGAGATTAAACAGCTGGCGAATAACCTCCTCCGAACGCCAAAACAGATCGAAGTGGCCAAGCAAAACAGCACAGCCGATGGGATCTCTCAATTAATCCATCCGGTCGACAGCAAGAGGAAGAAAGAACTCCTCGCCCACCTCATTAAGAAAGACAACTGGAAGCAGGTTCTCGTCTTCACAAGAACGAAGCACGGCGCTAACCGCCTCGCAGAATACCTGGACAAAGAGGGAATCAGATCCGCAGCCATCCACGGCAATAAGAGCCAAGGAGCCAGGACAAAAGCGCTCGCTGAATTTAAAGAAGGCTCTATGCGCGTCCTTGTAGCGACCGATATTGCCTCAAGAGGCCTCGACATCGACCAACTCCCCCACGTTGTCAACTATGAGCTCCCGAATGTTCCAGAAAGCTACGTGCACCGAATCGGCCGCACTGGCAGAGCCGGAATGAAAGGGGTTGCTATATCACTCGTCTGCATCGATGAGCGGGATTTCTTAAGAGACATCGAACGGCTTCTGAAGCTTGAGATTCCAAAAGAGGTCATTGCCGGATTTGAGGTAGATCCGAATATCAAGTATGAGCCGATTGTTATGGGAAGATCTTTTGGCGGGGGAAGGCAGCAAAATCGCGGCAGACCTCAGCAAGGACCCAACCGCAGCGCGCAGTCCAATCGCGGCGGATACAGCGGCCGAGGCCGTTAAATTTCACCGCCGGACTCGCACGAGTCCGGCGGCAATTCTTTAAAAGTCATTTGCATCATTTAAAAAATATTCTACAATCCATCCCTTCTAAACTTTTGGAGATGTATCATGAACAAAAGACTATGGCAGATTCTTGCCGGACTGTTTTTCGTAGCCACAGCATTTGCTGCCAATTTCGTCTATATAGTGAATGGCGATGGGACAATTTTGATACTCAATGCGGCCGATAATTCGGAAGTTGCCACTGTTACGGCAAGCGGCGTTCCCGGCACACAAGTGGGGATTGTAATCAGCCCTGACGGGAGGCGTCTATACGCATGCGGTTGGATGGCTGCGGATGTTGTTTCTGTGTTCGATGTCGACCCGACATCTGGACTTCTCACCATGGTTGGCGGCATGCCCGTCTCTTTCCCAGGAGCACAGCCGTTTAACGTTGCAATTAGCCCCGACAGCTCAATCGTCTATATAACATTTCCAGGCAGCTTGGGAATCGGCATGTACGATCGAGACCTCAACCCTTTAATGCCGAATATTTCAACGGCTCCCAATCAACCGCACGGCATCGCTATCAGCCCGTCTGGAGACAGGATCTATGTGAATTATACTAATAATGATTTAGTTGATTTGTTCACGAGCACTCTTGGCCACTCCTTAGGAGGTCCAGTGTCCAGCGGAGGCACAATGCCTGGAGGCTCCCCCTATTTTGTCGCGGTAAGTGCAAGCGGCGCACATGTGTATGTATCGAATGCAGCCGGCAGCCGAATCGCTAGATTCGATCAAGATCTTTTAAACCCTATAGATGCCAATACCGATCTTTCAGCCCCTTTTGGAATAGCAATCAATCCCGCTGATTCAATCATATATGTAGCAAACAATGGCAACTCCTCAATTGCAGTTCTCAATAGTGATTTAACTCAAAACCATCTCCCCCTCCCCACCCCGCCAGGCGTTGGCTCGGGCAGCTTTATAACAGCTCTCAATCCCGAAGGGACTCATCTCTATTTAACTTATGGCATGCCGGCGTCCCAGTCCCTTAAAATTTACGATGTTGCCACCTATACTGCGACGGTAGTTAATTATCCATTTCCTATAAATCAATACGGAATCGCGTTTACACCCTCTACTACGCCAAGGAACCTTATTGGCGTGCAAAAAACAAATGATTTTGGCTTATTCTTCGAAATATTCAACCATTTGCAATGGTCGGATGCTCCAGCAAATATTGCTGGATTCTATATCTATCGCGATGGAGTCCAAATCGCCGTTTTAGGTGGGTTTGTCCGTGAATATGATGACCACAATATAGAGCCAGGCGTCTCGCACACGTATGAAGTCACAGCTTTTGACTTTACAGGAACAGAAGACTCGCCAAGCACAGTTGTTGTGAATTAGAAAATTGGGATGTGACCCGATTCCCGGGTCACATTAGTTATACTTATCTCATCCATCTAAACTTATCAATCGCACTATTAAGATCTTTAATCTCATTTTGAAGAGTGATAGCTTCTGGAGAACCTGCCGCATACTCTTTCGCTAGCCCTTCCTTGGCTTTAATAAGATCTTCGTAATGCGCTTTCATTTGAGCTGGATATGTCGTTGCAATTGGGCGCACCGCAGCATCTTTAATCAAGCCTTCTACTTTCCGAACTTTCGCTGTTGCAATCTCCAACTTTTCTAACTTCTGTACAGCTTCCGAATGTTCACGTACCTGCCGACGAGTCGCCAGATTCTCCCTTGTGTCAGGAGTTTGTACAGCTGCTAGTGCTTCCTTAGCCTTGCCAAGGTCCGAAATTTTTGGTCTTAAAAGATCTGGATATGGGCGCACATCAGGCATTTGGGCTTCAATAATCTGGACCTCTTTTTGAGCCATATCAAGCTTCACTTGCTGAGTTGTCCATGCAAACCAATTGACAATGGGTAAGCTGCGTAGCGTTTCAAACCGTGAAGTTTTAACCCACTCTTCAGATTCATTAATTTCCTTTCGAAGACCCGCTAGTTTGGCAGACTGCTCTCTCTTCGTATCCGCACGCTGGGCTGCGCAAAGTCCATCATGTCCCGCTTGAGCTGCAGGTTCGTCTGCGCCCGCAAGTTTATATGCATTTTGAAGACGGAATGCCACACCTGCAAGTTCCTGTTCTTCAGCAACAGTCATTGGGCGAGTTTTCACAGTTGCATATAACTTATCAAAAAGACCCTTCAATATAGCAGCAACCTTTGAAGCAAGAGTCGCAATCAGGGATCTTTCCTTGCTAAGGTCAACTTTAGTCCAACGGAAAAATCTCGCTTCCTCTTTATGTATCACTTCCTGAGTGAGCACTATCTCTCGTTCCAGGTCATTTAGGATTTGTTCTGTAGTCGGCGGCTTCGGGACAGCTTTTGCAATTGCCGACACTGCCGCTTGGACAGCTGCAGGCTTCGGAGGTTGCAAGGCGGGTTGCTGCGGCGCAGCGATTACTACTTGTGGCAATTGGCTTACGGGTGCTGCTGACATAATACATCCTTAATTTCTTGATAATTTGCGTATATTTTACACACAAAACATCAAGAATTCAACAACAAGGAATCTATTGCATTAACAGAAAAATATTTAATTTAAGCTACAGTAATCTCTTTACATAGATAGACATCTTGAATGGTGTGAAGAAGCTGCACCCCTTCCTTCATCGGCTTCTGGAAGGATTTACGACCGGAGATAAGCCCCATCCCGCCAGCCCGTTTATTGATGACTGCGGTCATGGCCGCTTCATGAAGGTCGTTTTTGCCCGATGGGCCGCCTGAATTGATGAGTCCAATGCGCCCCATGTATCCATTAATTACTTGATAACGGGCGAGATCGATCGGATGGTCGCTAGAGAGACTAGAGTACATTTTGTCGTCAGTTTTGCCAAACTTAAGCGCTTTAAATCCGCCGTTGCATGTGGGGAGCTTTTGTTTGACGATATCGGCGCCAATCGTCGCGCCTAGATGGTCGGCCTGACCGGTGAGGTCGGCAGAGTCATGATAGTCTTTATCGCCTGTTTTGAAGGCTGGATTGCGCAAATAGCACCAAAGAACTGTTGCCATCCCAAGTTCATGCGCATGGGCAAAAGCCTCGCTCACTTCCATAATTTGACGGCGCGACTCCGCTGATCCGAAATAGATCGTAGCGCCAACGGCGACGCATCCCATCTCGTGCGCCTGCTGCACAGAGGCAAATAGGGTCTGGTCATGCATGTTGGGATAGGTGAGGAGCTCATTGTGGTTGAATTTCATAAGGAACGGGATTTTATGAGCGTATTTACGGGCAACCGATCCCAAAACGCCAAGGGTAGATGCAACCGCATTACAGCCCCCCTCAATTGCGAGCTTCACGATATTTTCTGGGTCGAAATATTCAGGATTGGGTGCAAATGAGGCTCCGGCTGTGTGCTCAATTCCCTGATCTACTGGGAGAATCGATAGATAGCCCGTATTGGCAAGCCTCCCGTGACCGAAAAGCATCTGGAGGCTGCGTAGAACGCGTATGTTCCTATCGCTTTGAGAAAAAATCCGATCGACCCAATCAGGCCCTGGCAGGTGAAGATGCTCCTTTGAGACCGTTTTACAGGTATGTTTCAGGAGGTTTTCTGCATCAGCAGCTAAGACTTTTTGGATTTCGGAATAATTCATGATTTTTTCCAGAATGCTTGGATTTCTTCAAATGTTTTGCCCTTCGTTTCGGGGACTAATCTTATAACAAACCAGAGGCCTAAGAAGCAAATGATTGCGTAAAGCCAGAATGTTCCGGTTGACCCAAGTACTTGAATGAGAGTCAAGAACGTCAGCGAAACAAAATAATTGCAAACCCAGTTTGAGAATGTGGCAATCCCCATGGCACGGCCGCGGATGCCGAGCGGGTACACTTCAGAGATAATAAGCCAAGCGACAGGCCCAAGACTCACTGCGAAAAACGCTACGAAAATAAGAAGCGCTACAACGGCTGTAAGACCAGAGGATTGTCCATGGCCAATGAATGAGATGCCAAGAACAACAAGCGATGCTGCCATGCCGATTAGACCGGCAATGAGAAGAGGTCTTCTTCCAATTCGGTCAATGAGCCAAAGAGCAATAATCGTCATAAGTACGTTCACCGCGCCAACAAGAATCGTTGCAAAAAGGGCTGTTTGCGCCGCCTCATACCCTGCTAGCTGAAAAATCTGCGGTGCATAATAAATCACTGTATTGATCCCCGTGATCGACTGAAATACAGCGACTCCAATACCAATCAGAAAAGGCTTGCGGACCGATGGGGCCAAAAGGGCTTTCCAGTGTCTTTTTGATGGAGCGTCTTCATCCTTGTTTGCTGCGACAAGGTGATGGTGCGGCTGGCTAACGCGGATTTTATGTAAAATCTCTTCGGCTTCAGTTTTTCTATTATGAGTGAGGAGCCAAGATGGAGTTTCTGGGATGAAAAAGAGGCCGACGAACTGAATGGCAATCGGGATGAATGCAAATCCGAACATCCCTCGCCAGTCGGCGGTTGGGGCGAATGAATAGGTAACGATGTAGGCAACTAAAATCCCGACTGTGATGCAAAGCTGGTTGAGGGAAACAAGAGCTCCTCTATTTTCAGGCGGAGACATCTCTGCGATATAAAGCGGAGCTGCCATCGAAACAATACCGATAGCAAGTCCCGAAATAAACCGGCCGATGAGAATCGTATCGAAACCGGCCGATTGAGTGAGAGTTAAAACCCCGATAAAAAACAGGATGAGAGTGAAAAAGAGGGTCTTTTTTCTCCCGAATTGGTCGGCAATAATCCCGCCAGCGAGCGCACCGATGAGCGCTCCGATGAGAAGCGTACTGACAATCACCTCTTGCTGGATGGTAGAAAGGTGGAAATCCTTACTAATAAAAAGGAGAACGCCAGAAATGACGCTTGTATTGTAGCCAAATAAAATCCCCCCAATCGCCGCCACAAATGAGACGAATAGAGAGTAATTTGTGAATTTTGCTTTCTTCTGCATGGATCGCTGCCCCTGAATAGTTATCTATCAGAGGGTGTCTACAAAGTAAGGTTCAGTCGATTTACTGGTTCTTTTGAGCCGATTTTCGATTCAAATTCGGGGGGCAATATCGACAAACAGTATATTACCCCCCGAATTTGAATCGCAAATCGGCCAAAATAATCCAGCAAATCGACGAACCCTTGCTTTGTAGACACCCTCTTAGTTGAGTGAAGCGAACTTTTTAATAAATGTAAAGGAGGAAGCTTTTTAAATAGGAGCTTTCAGGATGGAAAATGGAAATGGGGTGGTCGTGGGCTTGGCGATGCTTTTCGATAATACGCACCGATCGTCCCGCCTCGCTTGCGGCACGGAACAGGATGTTTTGGAACAGCGTTTCATCTACGTGATAAGAGCAGGAACAGGTGAGAAGCAAGCTACCCGGCTTCATCTTTTCCATTGCGTAGCGGTTTAGATCTTTGTAGGCATAGAACGCTTTTGCGATATCTTCCCGCCTCTTCACAAACGCAGGAGGATCGAGAATCACGATATCATAGTTCCAGTCAGACTTCTTAAAGTATCCAAACACATCTTCGCAAATGAACTGATGGCCAGCCAGGTTATTTAAGCTCAAGTTTTTCTCGATGCGAGGTCCGCACTTCGCGCTCATTTCAACGCTGTCGACATGAGTAGCGCCGCCGGCAAGGGCTGATACGGAAAAGCCGCCTGTGTAGGCAAAGCAGTTGAGAACCCTTTTATCTTGAGAAAGCTCGCGGATAAGCGATCGCATTTCTCTTTGGTCGAGGAAGAGGCCTGTTTTCTGCCCCTCTAATACATCAACAGAGTATCGGAGCCCTTTTTCCAATACTTCGACTTCAGAACTTGGCTCTCCATGGATGAGCCCGCGCACTTCGTCAAGTCCCTCTTTGCGACGCATAAAGGAGGTCGATTTTTCAAAAAGGCTGCGGGGCTTGATCTCTTCGATCAGATATTGGGCAATTTGTCCTTTAAGTCTTTCTATACCCGCATTGGCTACCTGCATGACTAAAATATCGTTATAAACGTCTACGATCAGCCCTGGGATTCCGTCCCCTTCAGCATTGATGAGGCGGAAGCAATTTGTCTTTTTAGGATCGAACCAACGTTTGCGGAGATCTGCGGCTTCGCGGATGCGGCGGGGTAGAGCTTCTTCTAAAGTTTCATTTCCAAAGGCGAGCATGTGGCCGAGGATCGATCTCCCCTTATTGAGCATAGCGGTTCCGAGCTTCTCTCCTGTTGAGGAGAAAACTTCAGCTATGTCGCCATCAGTGAATACGGGTGCAGATTGTACAGCGCCGGAATAGATCCAGTGGTGTCGCTGACGGATGGCTTTATCTTTCCCTTTTTTTAGACTAATGCTAATCGGCGCACCTCTTTTTTGCCTTGGACAGGTCCAAGGACGGTGCCGATGAGATCGTAATCTGTGCAGTCGGTGATCTCCACTTCATAGAGCTTGCCGAAATCGGTTACTTTGCGGCCGTCGTTGATGATGATTTGGCCATCGATTTCTGGGCATTGGCCGCTATAGCGGGCCCGAAGGAGCATGTTCGATTCAGGGTGAAACCCTTCGACGACGGCGATGAGTTTTTTGCCGATCATCTGTTTGCCCCGTTTGCGCACTACTTTTTGCTGGGCAGCTGCCAATTTCTCGAAACGGGCTTGCTTCACCTCTTCAGAGATCTGATTCGGCAATTTTGCCGCATAGGCCTCTTTTTCGAGAGAAAACTTAAATATGCCGACATTGTCGAGCGGGACTTTTTTAACAAAGTCAACCAGTTCCAGAAACTGCTCTTCAGTCTCGCCTGGGAAACCGACCATCAGGCTTGTACGGACGACAACATGAGGTATTTCTTTGCGCAATTTGGTCAGAATATCGATGATCTCTTCTTTCGAGGTAGTCCGGTGCATCGCCTTGAGCATTTCATTATTGATATGCTGGATCGGCATATCGAGGTATGGGCAAATGCGCGGATCGCTCTTCAGGATTGCGATGAGCTCATCATCGATTTCATCCGGATAGAGGTAGAGAAGGCGGATCCAGAAATCTTTTTTAACTTTCAGCATTTCGCGAAGAAGTGTAGCTAAAGCCCCTTTTTCTTTCCGGTCTTTGCCGTAATCGCCCAAATCTTGTGCGATCATGATCACTTCGAAAACCCCTTGAGAAAGGAGAGCGTTGAATTCTTTAAGCACCTGCTCATTCGTTTTGCTTTTGAGAGGCCCTTTAATTGTCGGGATGATGCAAAAGGCGCAGCGCTTCTTACACCCTTCGGCAATTTTGAGGTAGGCGTAGTGCTTAGGCGTAGATAGAGTTCTTGGAATTTCGCCCCATTCGAGATAGCTGCGCGCCGAAGTAACTGCCTCGCCTGCTTGTCCCGCTCTAACAGCGTCTAAGATTTTTTCCACATCGCCCGAGCCGAGCATGTAGTGAATATTTGGAAAACGGTCTTTCAGTTCGCCGCTATGCTTTTGGACCATACAGCCCGCAACGATCACTTTTGCATCGGGTAGTTTGATGTCAAAAAGATCTTGAATCGTATTGATCCCCTCTTGACGCGACGACTCAAGAAAGCCGCACGTATTGACTACGAGAAAACCGGCCTCTCTTGGCTCAGTCGTGATTTCATAGCCTGCTTTGAGTAAAATTCCAATCATCACCTCGCTATCAACGAGATTCCGCGCGCAGCCAAGGCTGGTAAAGTGAAATTTGTTGTTATGAATGATATTGCGATTCAGCATGCCCGAGAATTATAAGATTTGGTAGATTGGAATGCAACTATGTTTCGATATCTGATAAAAAAAGCTCTGATACTCGTCATCTCCCTCTGGGTCGTCATCACGGGAACCTTCTTCCTGATGCACGCTATCCCTGGAGACCCCTTTATTGGAGACCGGGTCATCCCCCAAGAGGTTTTAAATTCGCTCTATGCCTATTTCGGACTCGACCAACCCCTTTGGGTCCAATATCTCAAGTATTTAAAAGGTCTTTTACACGGCGAATTGGGCCCCTCCATTGTCTACCAAGGCCGGTCAGTCAATCAATTCATCGCCGAAGGGCTGCCTGTTTCGGCACAGCTTGGCATCCAAGCGCTCCTGGTTGCCATCCCGTCTGGCATTCTTCTCGGGACCTGGGCAGCCATGAAACGGGGCGGCTGGCAAGATAATACCGCTATGATCATCTCCACTATCGGCGTCTCCGTCCCCAATTTTGTCCTATCGACCCTCCTCCAATACTTCTTCAGCGTCAAACTCCACCTCCTTCCTGTCGCACGCTGGGGCGGCTTAGAATACACCATCCTTCCCACGCTGGCTCTGGCCGCATTGCCGACCGCCTTCATCGCCAGGCTTACCCGTTCAAACATGGTCGAAGTTCTGCAGCAGGACTATATAAAGACGGCCCTTGCCAAAGGTCTCCCCCTCTTTCAAATCTCGATCCGCCACGGTCTTAGGAATGCCCTCCTTCCAGTCATCACCTATTTGGGTCCCGTTACCTCGCACATTTTAACGGGCAGCTTCATGATCGAGAAGATCTTTGCCATTCCAGGGCTTGGCCAGTGGATGATCCACAGCATCAACGGAAGAGACTATCCGATGATCATGGGGCTCACAGTGTTTTTTAGTTCCTTCCTCATGATCTCGATGTTCCTAGTCGACGTTGTCTACACCCTCCTTGACCCCAGAATCCGCTTGAAAAAGGAGGTCTATGCCTAGTACTCTGTTTACAAAATTTTTGTCGTTTCGACTGCGTCAAAGCCGCCAACAAATCGGCGATCGTAAAGTGCCTAGTATTAAACCAATACAAGGCGCTTTACGATCGTCGATTTTTGGCGCTTTCACGCAGCCGAAACGGCAAAAATTTTGTAAACAGAGTACTAAGTCTAAGTTTGCCATCGCGACCTTATCTTTCCTTTTCCTGATGGCCCTCATTGGACCATTCCTCTCCGCCTATAACTATTCCGATATCCAGCTTGAACTGAAAAACACCCCGCCGTGCCTACAATTCTGGTTTGGGAGCGACGAGCTAGGACGGGATATGTTTACCCGCATTTGGTGGGGCGCCCGAATTTCCCTATTTGTCGGCATCACAGCAGCAACAATTGATATGATCATTGGAGTTCTTTGGGGATCGATTGCCGCCTATGCGGGAGGCAGGACTGAGGAATTCATGATGCGGGTCTGCGATATTCTCCACGCAATCCCCTACCTCCTCGTGGTCATCCTCCTCACTGTGATCCGGGGCGCTGGAATTTTGACTATTCTCATCGCGATGACAATGACTGGATGGATCAATATGGCCCGGATTTGCCGCAGCCAGATTCTCCAGCTTAAGCAAAATGATTATGTAACAGCGGCCCGCGCAGTCGGAGCGTCGCCCATCCGGATTCTATTCCGCCACCTGATTCCGAATGCGATGGGGCCGATCATTGCAGCAATGACGCTCACAATCCCAACAGCGATCTTTACAGAAGCGTTTTTGAGTTTTCTTGGCCTCGGCATACAAGCTCCCGCAGCTAGCTGGGGTGTTATGCTCAATGATGGACTCAGCGCTATGAGGTATTATCCCTGGCGCCTCTTTTTTCCTGCGGCGATGATCACCTTGACGATGCTCTCATTCAATCTCCTTGGAAACTCGCTTAGAGACTCCCTCGATCCCCGATTACGAGAATAAGGGTTTTTATAAATCCCATTTTGATATAATCCTCCTCTTCTTTGAAATATCTTAATGGTAGGTATGCTTCACGAACAAGAAAACCAACCAGTGCTTGACCTCCTTTTTGTAAATCAAAAGGAACGTTCTGAACTGAGAGCCGATGTCCTCAAGGCAGCCTTCCGCTTTCCCCACCTATTCAATAGACTCCTCTACCGAAGCTACGAAAAGTTAGTCGTCAATTGCCCAACCGATTTCCTAGAGAACCGCTCGAAGCTGCATCTCCACAAGATTTTGTGCGTCCAATTCTTTCTCCACAACAAGATCGAGAGCGAATTGAAAAATGAGCACGCCCCCCAAAAGCCGCTCTTCATCAAACTGTTTAGGGGCCCATCAAGAATCTGCGTAGCTCTCGCCTATTCATCTTCGTACGCATTTCAAAAAGAGCAGCTGATGAAAGCGCTCGATACCCTTTTACCCGGGATCTCCGAGGTGCCCAAATCGTTCTATCTTTGGCACTCATCTGAATTCCCCTACTTTTTCACCTATTTTGAAGTCGATAAGTTAAGGGGCAAAGAGCTTTCAAACGGACAGCTAGCAGCAATAGAAAGGTCGATGAAAGAGCAAATGCTCGCAAGCTCGCCCTTAACTCCCGCCGTGTTCTGGCCCTATAATAAGGAAGAGTCTCATAGACAAATCCAACTTCTGGTCAGAGAAATGACCCACAAGCAAAACGTGCCCCATCTCTCTATCCATTTCCAGGAGCAGACAGCCACCTCTCTTGAATTTCTGATCCACTTCGTAAGACCCAAAGCAGGGGGACCCTTACCGCTTGAAAATCTCCCCGAGTCCCTTTATTTCTTCCGCTACTCGCGCCACGTGATCAACACCCCATTTTCGATTGAAATCGAAGCGTTTTCGATCAAAATGAATTCCCAAGTGTTCAATGTGCGCGATTCAATCAATCTCCTCTACGCCAGAAGGTATTTGGTAAAGCATCTTGAAGCGATTATCGGCCATTTCCGCGACTACAACGGGGGCCTTTTCGAAAAGCAGCAGGATCACTTTGAGACGGTCCGATTGGAACTCGGCTCCAAAATCCCCTACTTCGATCTATTTGCCGAAAAAGTGTTCTACGCTCTTCACCCCTTTGAAAGATGGCTTTCCCTCAATATGAATGAAGTCGAGGAGCTTTTCAGAGCCTTTTCCGAACTGATTTGCGATCCAAGAGCCTGCGCCGCTAGATCGACGAAATCAGACCTGTTCACTGTAGTGAAGACAGAAAACAGAGTCGACTTCCACCGAAATGGGCAAAACCCTAGTGAACTCATCGCCTATGCCCAATTGACCATTGGTAATTACCACTATGAATGCTTCTCCGGCCAAGTGACTGAACAAATCCAAAACCTATTGGAACATCCGGCGGAAGAAGCAAACACTCTCAGACTCGTATTCCAAGAAGGGTCTCCCCCCTCTTTAAATCCCCACTATTCTTCAGGCGATATGCGATGCCGCCTGCTCAATAAATTGCTCTTCGAGGGGCTCACCCGGCTCAATCCCTGGGGAGAGCCAGAGCTAGCAGGCGCCTCCTCTTACCAAAAATCGGAAGACGGATTGACCTACACATTCCACTTACGTAAAGCCGCCTGGTCGAATGGGGAAAAAGTGACTGCCGTCGACTACGCTGAAACGTGGAAATGGGCCCTGGAGGATTACGTGAGCCACCCTGAGCTTCTCTTCTCCATCAAAAATGCGCGGAAATTCAGAGAGAAAAAATGTCCACTGAAAGAGGTCGGCATCTCCGTCATCGACCCCGAGACCCTTCAAGTCCAATTGGAGGAGAGAGACCCTCAGTTCTTACGCAAACTCTCTCAGCCCTTCTTTTTCCCTCTCTTTGGAACGCACCGCGAACCAAAGTGGTTCAATGGCCCTTATATTGTTCAAGAAATCAAGAAAACCGGCTTAAAATTAGATAAAAACCCCTATTTCTGGAAGCTACAGGAGAAGTCCTTTGAACACATCGACATACAATGGACGGAAGATCCTGACGGGTTTTACACTCTCTTCAAAGAAGGAAAGGTCGATTGGATTGGAGATCCCCTAACCATTCTTTCCGTCGACCAAGTGCGCGAATTAGAATACGAGAAACGGCTCCAGATGAAATCCTTTCCAAGGCGCCTCTCGATCCATTTCAACACAAAGCACCCCATTTTGAGCTCTGTTGCCATACGGCAAGCCTTGAGCCTTGCCATTGACCGCTCGCTCATTTGCCAAGAAATCTACCCGCACAGCATCCCGGTTGCCTCTTCAACCTATTCGAAAGAACTCGCTCTCTCATTTTTTGAAGAAGGGCTCCGCGAGCTGAAGCTGACGCGAAAAGAGTTCCCCGAATTGACCTTTAGCTATTCCGATCAGACTAGACGGGATGAACTGGCCGAGTATCTGCAAAGCGCTTGGGATAAGAATTTAGGAATCAAAGTCCGATTAAAACGGGATAAATGGAACCACTTCCGAAGCCAACTTGAGAAGAGAAATTTTGAAATTTGCTGCACGATTCAAGATACTATCAATGAACACTCAGTCGGATATTTGGAACGATTTGAAGGGGATAACTCTTGGAATTTCTCCCAATGGTCAAACCTCGTATATAGGGAACTCATACGTACAGCTAAATTGGAGTCAGATCCAGACAAACAACAACATTTGAAAAACCAAGCCGAAAATATTTTGCTGGAAAACGTCCCATTCTCTCCATTATTTAATTATGTCCATCTTTACGCCCTTCATCCCCGATTCGAATGTTCAAGCTTCGACGCCGAAGGGTGTATAGATTTTAGCCAAGGAAAACGGATATGAACTTTAATAAAAACATGCAATTCCTTATTATACCTCTAATTTTCCTAGTCACGGCATGTCAAAAGAAAAAAAATGAGGAGACTATGCACAACTCTCTTAAAATCGATTTCCAAGAAGGCGACCTAGCTTCTCTCCACCCGCATGATTTGATGATCTATTTGCGCGGAATTTCGATTGGAAAAACTCTTTTTGAAGGGCTGACGCGCATTGACGAAAATGGAAAA
>JANPFC010000094.1:0-5691 GCA_031423235.1 Chlamydiota bacterium
GTAAAGTGCCTAGTATTAAACCAATACAAGGCACTTTACGATCGTCGATTTTTGGCGCTTTCACGCAGCCGAAACGGCAAAAATTTTGCAAACAGAGTACTAGGAGGCCATAGTAAAACTATGGCCGACGAGGAGAACGAATATGGCAAAGCCGCAGCAAGCAATTTGTCTCATATTTGCCTGGAGGGTTAATAACTATGTTAAATGAGATTCGCCCCCTGGAAGAGGCGGGAAGATCGGTGAGAAACCTAGATCCGTGCGTACTCGTGATTTTTGGCGCAACAGGTGATTTAACCGGCAGAAAGTTGGCCCCTGCCATTTATAATCTCGGCAGAGACGGGATGCTCCCAGCCAATTTTTCCTGCGTCGGCTTTGCAAGAAGAGAGAAAACGCATGAAGCCTTCCGCGAAGAGTTAAAAGAGGACATCAACAGCTATTCCCGCGTTAAACCGATCGACGAATCCTTCTGGAAAAGCTTCCAAGAACAAATTTTCTACCACCAATCTGAATTCGATACAGATGAAGGGTATGAAAGATTGGCTGCCTTTCTAAAGCAGCTTGACGCTCGCTATGCGACGCGCGGCAACCGAGTATTCTATCTATCGGTTCAGCCAAAATACTTCCCCATTATTATTGAAAAGCTAGCCAAGCACGGACTCATCTACAATCCGAACCAAGTCAAAGACCGCTGGTCGCGCGTCATTATTGAAAAACCGTTTGGCCACGACTCCACGTCCGCGGCAGAGCTCCAAAAAAACATCTCGAGCCACCTGGATGAATCGCAAATCTACCGGATCGACCACTACCTCGGCAAAGAAACAGTCCAAAACATCCTCGTATTCCGCTTTGCGAACTCCATTTTCGAATCCCTTTGGAATTACAAGCACGTCGATCAAGTGCAAATCACCGTTGCAGAAGACATCGGCATCGGCTCGCGAGGCCACTTTTTTGAAGAAGAGGGGCTTTTACGCGATGTGGTCCAAAATCACATGATGCAGCTCCTTACGCTCGTCGCCATGGAACCCCCCGTCTCGCTGAAAGCCAATGCGATCCGAGATGAAAAGGTAAAAGTACTCCAATCGATCCGTCCGCTAACTGAATCCGATTTTCAAAACCACGTAGTGAGAGGGCAATACGGCCCCGGATTCATCGACGGAAAACCAGTTTTAGGCTACCGGCAGGAAGAAAATGTCGATCAGAAGTCGAATGTCGAAACCTACCTCGCGGCCAGACTCTTCATCGACAACTGGCGCTGGGCCGGCGTCCCCTTTTATCTCCGAGGCGGTAAACGGCTTCCTAAAAAAGGGACAGAGATCGCTGTGATCTTCAAAGATGCTCCTGGAGTTCTCTTCAACCAGCACGGCAGCAAAAACGACCCGAACGTCCTCACAATCCGGATCCAGCCCGATGAGGGGATCTCGATGAAAATCAACTGCAAAGTCCCTGGACCGAGCAGCCCCATCCAGCCCGTCAAAATGGATTTCCGCTACGGATCCTATTTTGGCCAAAGCCCCCCCGAAGCGTATGAGCGGCTCATCTGGGATTGCATTCTCGGAGACAGCACCCTGTTCGCCCGCGTCGATGAAGTTGAACAATCCTGGCAGATTCTCACACCGCTCCTAAAATACTGGGCAGACCATACTCCGAAAGAGTTCCCCAATTACCCATCGGGAAGCTGGGGTCCGAAAGAAGCAGACGAAATGATCGCAAAAGATAACAGGTCTTGGCGCATTCTATGACGATACAGCAGATTGTCGACCCTGGCAAAATTGAACCTGAGCTGATGAGGCTCTGGGAAGGGCTCGCCAAAGAGAAAATGCGGGCGTGCCTCTTCAATCTGATCGTATTCAATAAACTCTCTCCGAGAACTGACTACATCCGCGATATCGTCCAAAAAGTCTCTGAAAAATATCCATGCCGCGTATTATTCATCTCTTCAGACCCGGAATCCGAGCACCCCTATTTAAAAACGGCAGTCTCAGTTGTTGGAAATGGATCTATCGCCTGCGACTATATCGATATCGGCGTTTCAGGCCCAGAAATCGAAAGAGTCCCCTTCCTCCTTTTCCCCCACCTGATTCCCGATCTCCCCATATCGCTCCTCTGGACAGAAGATCCAAGCGACGCCCATCCCCTCTTCGCACCCCTATCGAAACTCGCAACACGGATTATTTTTGATTCAGAGTCAGCCGACAGCCTCCTTGCCTTCTCCCAAAAAATCCTCCGCCTACGAGAAGAGACCGGGATCGATACTGCAGATCTTAACTGGGCCCGAATCGAAGGATGGCGCGATCTCATCGCATCCCTTTTCCACTCAGGAGAAAGACTCGAACTTATTCAAGATATGCGGATCACATATAATTCACGCAAAACAGAATCGTTCTGCCACCTCAAAGTCCAATCAATGTATCTCCTTGCTTGGCTCTCAAGCCGGCTTAAATGGAAGTTCAAGAAAGGTTCCAAAAAGCTCGAGTTTAATTTCGAGAAACAAAAAGCAGAGATCCACGCTTCAGAATGGGAAAAATTGGGATCGGGCACGATCATATCTGTAGACCTGGTAACAAACGACGGCCACCTATACCAATGTGCCCGAAATGAGAAACAGTATCACCACGTCTCCATTCAGATCTCCTCACCTGAACAATGCGAGCTCCCTTACCAGTTTATTTTAGGCCAAACCGCTACAGGCCACTCTTTAATCAAAGAGATCATCACAAAAGGGACAAGCGCTCACTACCTAGATATGCTCAAAGAATTAAGCCAAATGGACCGGGACCAACTATGTTAAAAAATTGGGATTCAAGAAGAGACTATATCATCCCCGGCAATGCAAAAGAGACTGTCGACTTCGCGACCGAGCACTGGATCCATTCGGCCGAAAGGGCCATTCAGCAGCGGGGCCGCTTTGTCGTCGCCCTCTCAGGAGGATCGACCCCCAAAGCTATCTATGAAAATCTTCAAAAAACCGCCAAACTCGACTGGTCAAAAATTTGGTTGTTCTGGAGCGATGAAAGAGCCGTCCCCCCTGACCACGCCGACAGCAACTACAGAATGGCCATGGAAAGTTTTGGAAAGCTTCCCACCCCCCCCTCTCAAATCTTTCGTATGATCGCTGAAAAAGACATAGAAAGAAATGCATTAGACTACGAAGAAAAGATCCGGCATGTATTAGGAAAAGATTTATTCGATCTCGTTATGCTCGGAGTTGGAGACGATGGACACACCGCTTCTTTGTTCCCAAACACTCCAGGAATATTAGTAAATAATCGGTTTGTCATAGCAAACTATATTTCAGAGAAAAAAAGTTGGAGAATGACTCTAACTTTTACTTGTATCAATCAAAGTTTTCATTCCGTCATCTATGCAATTGGCAAATCTAAACACATCATTGTACCTCAAGTTCTTGAAGCGCCAATTGATTCACAATTTCCTGCAAGCCGCATTGGAACTCCAGATAAAAAAACAATTTGGATTTTAGATTCTGAAGCATCAAGTCATTTAAAATAATCATTCGTATTTACCTAAAGCCTTGTTCTATCTTAAAATATCTCTCGTAAATGGAAATATAAACTCCTAAACAAGGGTGAAATAATTTATGACACAACCAGTACAAAACACAACAGCAGTAGCAGCTCCAGTTAAAGCTCCTGAAGCAGCAGCTCCAGCAAAAGCTCAGTGGATCAAATCAATTGATATGAACTTCAACGCAACTAAAGCAGTTTGGAACTATCCAACAGCTGAAAATTGCTTGGTTTACGCAGCAGCTAAAACTGCATGCGCAGCTCTCGCAGCTATCACATTCATTGCTGAATTGCTCCAAAACACAGTTTATGCAGTTGCTAACGCGTTCATCGCAACAGCTAACGGCGTTCATAGCTTCTTCGAAACAGAAGAACCTAAGAAAGCAGAAGTTCCTGCAGCACCAGTTGCTCAAGCTCCTGCAAAACCTGCAGACGACTTCGTTGTTCCAGATGCGAAGACAAGATCAGCAGTTGCTAAAGAAGCAGTAGTTGCTGCAGCTAACACAGCTACAACTTATGTTAAGTCGCATAAAGCTGTAGTTGCAACAGGAACAACTAGCGGCGTTGCTGCTGGCGTAGCTACAAGCTACTTTGCTGGTCTCGGCGCACTCGCTTCAACAGCTACTGGCCTCGGCGCAGCAGTTGGTTTCGGCGTTGGCGCTCACTACATTGCTAACCGTTTCTTCAACAAAGCAGCTCCAGTTGTTGCAGCTCCAGTAGCAGCAGCACCAGTTGCAGCTCCAGTTGTTCAAGCAAGAGTAGCTGGCTAAGCAAATCTTTCCAGCACATACGCTGAAAAGTTAAAGGCTCCCATTTTGGGAGCCTTTTTTATTTCCCAATTTTCTCACCAACATCTAGAATACCTCGATATGTCTTGGATCGCCCCTTTAGAAATGAATATGAGTATTTCCCAAAATATTTATGAGGGACACTCAAATAACTGTCTCGTAGATCTAGCTCAAAAAATAGCTATCTATGCCATCATCCCGTTAGCCTTGGTTGTCATGTTTGAAGCGATTGTTAAAAATCTGATTTTCATCAACCTCGCTAACGTCTGTATTACGATCCTTAATTCAACCCACGACTGGTACCATGCTCGTCCTGGGAATTGAAAGCACTTGCGATGAAACCGGCGCAGCCATCGTTGAAGACGGCCATAAAATCCTCTCCAACGTCCTAGCCTCTTCCGCCGACATCCACGAAAAATACGGAGGGGTCTTCCCTGAGCTTGCGTGCCGCCGGCACATCGACGCGATCATCCCCGTTATCGATGAGGCGATCCAGAAAGCTGGCATTACCCCCGATCAGATCGACCTCATTGCCGTAGCCAAAGGGCCAGGCCTTATTGGCGCTCTCCTCATCGGCATGAACGCCGCAAAAGGTCTTTCGATTGCCTGGAATAAACCGCTCATCGGCGTCAACCACGTCGAAGCCCATCTTTATGCCAGCATGATGGATCTAGAAAATATCCCCACTCCCGCACTCGGCATTGTCCTCTCTGGCGGCCACACGCTACTACTTAAAATTTTAAGTATCGGAAGCTACGAACCGATTGCAACAACAGTTGATGATGCGATCGGCGAAGCGTTTGACAAAGTAGCCACCCTTCTAGGACTTCCCTATCCTGGCGGCCCCCATGTGGAGCGGTTAGCTGCTACAGGCAATTCTAAGGCCCATTCCTTCACCGCAGGCAAAGTGAAGCGGAGTCCAATCGACTTTTCCTTTAGCGGCCTTAAAACAGCCGTCCTATACGCAGTGAAGGCAGGCCCCACCGTACCCGCTGACATTGCGGCCTCATTTCAAGAAACAGCCTTCCGAGATATTGCAAATAAAGCCTATCAAGCAAGTAAAACATTTCCGTGTCAGGCCATTTTTCTAGGCGGCGGCGTATGTGCAAATAAGCGGTTGAGGGAGATCATGGCGGAGACTTTTCCGAATATTCCGATCCACTGGCCCTCGCCCACCCTGTCTCTCGACAACGCGGCCATGATCGCGGGACTTGGAGCGCGGAAGGCCCAATTAGGCAACGATCCGCTCGATCTCGAAGTCCAAACCCGCATCCCGGTAGCATAGAGAGATAGGCGGGGGAAGCCCTCATAGGCATCCACCTAATAAATTCAAACCGCTAATAATAAAACCTCTGCGTCTCAGCGTCTCGGGGTTTGCTTTG
>JANPFC010000095.1:0-11075 GCA_031423235.1 Chlamydiota bacterium
TAATAATTCTTAATTAATCTAAAAGCCGTTTCAATCAGATTTCCAATAGCTTATTTTTTGTTTTTTTCTAAGATTTGTACTGCCTCATCATATGTGAATTCCCAATGTTTTTTCTCGGATGAGAATAAAACTGGACGACGACTTCATCACTTTCTTGAGAAATTTCTACCCATTGAACCCCTTCGTAAAATACGTCATCTACTAGACGTTCTCTGTCTGGAAGGCTGGCTATAGTTATACGAAATTTGTCCATAAGTTGTTTCGTTTAAGGTTCTAAAAATCCAATAAGTACTATTTGTTGAATAGGTCTGAATGAGTCCCTGTTCTTACGAAATGGATCTCTTTTGGGGTTAGTCGGTAGATTAATAGCCAGTCTGGCTCGACATGACATTCCCGATGATTCTTGTAGTCTCCACCCAGCTTGTGGTCTTTGAATTTGGGGTCTAGAACCTCTTCTGTAGCGAGTTTAGTCATAATGGTTTTAAGCTTGGACATTCGCCTGCCCCGTTTTTCTGCCAGTTTGGCATCTCTTTTAAATTGCGTGGTCCTTACGGGGATTAGCATTAAATACCAAGATCCTCAAAGAGATCGTCGAGACTGTCAAATTTTTTGAGATTTTTTCCAGCGTCAGATTGTCTGATTGCTTTTACAGTCACTTTGTTCGGCTTCCTGTGCATAAATTCGTCAACACTCATTAGAACGAGTCCCTTTATGGAGGTTCCCATCATCGATGCTGCCATCTTTAGACGTCTATGTTCTGTTTTAGGTAGATCTATAGTAAGTCTTGCTGTTTTTGTGCTCATCTTTCCACTCCAGTCCTTGTTATTAGATACGATACCACATACACGGAAACACGGAAATGTGTAAATTTTATTTTATACAATTTTATAAGTCAATTCCGGAGGGCGCTTTGAACCCGCCCAAAATCCGATTCTTGAATCAATTCCGGTATAACTTCAATTCTCCATTAAGACGGACTTTGGCAGGAGTGCGAATGAGTTATAGGAACCTGTTCTATAACTCATTTGTGCCTAAATATGAGTTTTAGAAAAAGGCTTTCCTGTATCTTATAGCCACTTTTGAGCATTGAAAATTCGATATCTATGTTTTTAGAAGCACTTCCGATATTCCTACAATCAATAACCCCCTTCTTGTTGATATGGGATATTGTCCTTGCGTTATTATTCGATTCTTTGGGAAAGTGACGTTATTACCCTGTAGTAGCTCCCAAGGGGCATTTTTGGTGATTTGTTTATATAGGTGACGCTTGAAGTATCGTACGAAGCTCTATCTTTTCTTTCTTGCGATCTCAATCCTCTCAATCACGAGCTCTTTGATTATTGTCGTGTTGGAGTCTAGAAAGGCAATTTTTCAGCAGCTTCAAAGTAAAATCATCGTTGTAGCGGCTGGCGCTGCAATTCATGTGAATGCGGATCTTCTCAAAAATATCAATACCGTAGCGGACCAAGATACTCCGGCCTATAAGGAACTTGCGAGTGCTCTGAGACAACACCGGAATGCGAATCGGAGAAAGGATCTTTTTGTTAAATTCTTATACATAACAAAGCCCGATCCAAGTGATCCAAGTAGATTCGTTTTTGTTGTCGATCCTGAAGAGAAAAAAGAAGATTTTTCACCTGTAGGACAAGAGAATCCAGGGGCCGCAAAAGACTTTTTGTATGAACATTTAAATGAACCCTATTCTTATGGGAAATTAACTGAAGACCAGTGGGGGGTTTGGCTAACCGGATATTACCCAATTTACGATTCTCAAGGAAAATACGTGGGAACGATTGGGGCCGATGTTTCTGCGGAAAGGGTCTATGCTGCATTGAATCGAATTGCCATATATGCACTGGGAACTTTTGTGGCATCGCTCCTTTTCTCTATGTTTGCAGCGGCTTTTCTTGCTAAGCATGCTTCTGAAGCCTTAGAAATATTGGAATTAGCAACCAAAGAAATTGCAAAACCAAATTTAGAGTATCGTGTAGAGCTGAAGACTAAAGATGAATTCGAAGAGCTTGCTAAAGCTTTAAATAGCATGTCCGAACAGCTGCAAGAAAAAGAGAAGCTAAAAGTAGGATTTGCCCACTACGTCTCTCAGCCCGTTCTTGATCAGATCGTGAAAGAAAAGGGTGTGACAAGGCTTGCTGGCGAAAAGAGAAAAATTACAGTCCTTTTTGCCGATATTCGAGGTTTTACTCATATTTCTGAACAGATGCCTCCTGAAGAGGTAGTGAAACTTCTCAATGAGTATTTCAAACTTATGCTCGATGTCATTTTCAAGTACAAGGGGATGCTTGACAAGCTGATGGGCGATGGGATTATGGCCGAATTCGGCGTGCCGATCGATGATCCGCTGCAGGAAAAAAATGCAGTCAGTGCAGCGATGGAAATGTATCAAAATCTGGGGGGATTAAAACAAAAATGGAAATCAGAGGGAAAACCAGAAATTGATATTGGTATTGGCGTATATACTGGGGATGCGATTGTTGGCAGCATAGGTACTGAAGAGCGGATGGAATATACAGCGATTGGAGACGCAGTTAACATTGCAGCAAGGCTTCAGCAATATACCAAAGAAACCAAGTTTCCGATCATCATCGGCGAGTCGACCTTCAATGCTGTAAAAAATGATTTCCCCTATAAAGAACTAGGAACTGTTGCTCTTCCTGGCAGGGAACAGGGGGTCAAAGCGTTTGCCATTTTACACCCTGGATTTGATGCTGGAGAGCAATCACCTAAAAAATAAGCGGATTTCTTGTATCTTATATCGACCCAAGAAATAAAGAACTTCTGAAGGCTCAAAAATCGATATTCACCTTGGTTTAGTTATTGGAGTGAAAATGTCCAGGCGATGATGCGGCCTATCTTGTTCCCGAGACTCATCGGGATTGTTCGAACTTCATGCGCTTTTATTTTATCCAAGGCACTGTAGATGAGGGGAAGATTTGCTTCTTTGGATACAAGGGTTGTAAACCATTTGCACTGAACTCGGACGCTTTCTGCAATCATCCGTTTGATAAAAAGCACTTCTCCGCCAGGATACCAGAGCTCGCTGCCTTGGCCGCCAAAATTCAAAGCGTTCGTTTTGACGCCGAGATTTTTCCACTTCCGGAGGGTCCCCGTTTTGGCCTCGTTTTGTGAGGCGTGAAAGGGGGGATTGCACATGGAAATATCGAATCGGTCATCTCTTACGACTCCATCAAAAATACTTGTGGGAGATTTTTGCAGGCGCAGTTCGATGAACTCCGAAAGCCTATTTTGTTTAATGATCCCATCGGCAACGGCGAGGGCTTGCGGATCAATATCTGTCCCGACAAAACGCCATCCATACTCGCGGTGGCCGATGAGGGGATAGATGCAATTGGCTCCGACGCCAATGTCCAGGATGAGGGCTTTTTGATTGGGGGAGCCGAGTAAATCTGCAATGGAATGGATGTATTCGGCACGGCTAGGTACTGGAGGACAAAGATAAGGTTCTGGAAGATCCCAGTTTATGTTGTAGAAGTGTTTCAGCAACGCTTTGTTGAGTGTTTTAACCGCTTTAGGATTGGCGAAATCGATCGAGTCATTGCCAAAGGGATTCGGCGCGGCAAATTGAGCCAATTCAGGGCAGCTTGTTATGAGCGCGGGGAAGTCGTAAGAGCCAGTGTGCCGGTTTTTAGGATGCATCTTTTACATGCTCTCGAATTTCAGCTGCGATCTTTTGCATTTCAAGGACGATTTCGGTAGTGGGGGTAAGCCTTTTGCACAATTTGCGGAGGCGTGCGCTCATTCGATTCAGGCTTTGCTTGGCCGATTGGTATTTTTGCTTGTCAGCAGATAATTCCGCATTCGCTTGAGTGAGAGCGTCAATTTTTTTCTGCAATTCAATTATTTGAGTGTCCATACTTTCCTCTTTAAAATGGCCTAAAGTATACCTGTTGGGAAGGAAAAAAGCACACTATTTATCCCCCTTTTTGAGATTGGAGGAGTAGACCTCTTGCGTAACTAAGGGTTCGTCGATTTCTGGGATTATTTTGGCCGATTTTCGTTTCAAATGCCAGGGGCAATATACTGTTGTCGATATTACCCCTGGCATTTGAAGCGAAAATCGGCTCAAAAGAACCCGGAAATCGACAGAACCTTAGTTACGGAAGAGGTCTAATGTATTATACTGGACCAATGATCTGGATCTTGCTCGCCACGATATTTTGCCTGATTATCGCAATGGATACGATGCGGCTTGGCATTTCACCCATGCCCTCTTCTAGAAAGGCACGGAAGGTCTTGGTTTCTCTCGTGCAAAAGGGGGCTGTTTATGAGCTTGGATGCGGATTCGGAACTTTGGCCGCGGCGCTTTCAAGGAAAAATGGTGTCTGCGCATTTGAACAGGCTTTGATACCATGGTTTTTTTCTGTTATTCAAAAGCATATACGAGGGGCAAAAACACTATCGATTGAAAGAAAAGATTTTTTTTCCGTTGACCTTTCGCATGCAGATGTTGTTGTCTGCTACTTATATCCTGGTGCTATGCAAAGACTGGGGCCGAAATTTGAAAAGGAGCTGAAAAAGGGCGCTATGGTGCTCTCAAATTCATTTCAAATTCCTGGAAGAAAGGCCGACGAGATTATCGAAGTAGGGGATTGGATGAGGAGTAAAATTTACTGTTATAGGATTGTTAAATGAAGAGAGTTATTCCGTTCTTGTGCTTTGGTTTGATGCTTTGTGCTGCGAATCAATATGAGGAAGAGAGTGAGATTATCAATCAGTACGGGTATGTGAATTTGGGGTTGGGGCCGCTCCCATTTCCTGTACCCACTTTAGGATTTGGCTACAGGACGCAAAATGACCGTCGCGGAATTGATATAAATGGATCCTGCGTCCTAGTGGCTCCAGAGAGAGTTGCCTTGAAACTGGCTGGACGGGTTATGTTCTACTTCAATCCGAACGAGGTTAAACAGTATTATGCAGGGATAGGACCTGCTCTCAGCCCGGTTTTTTCTCTGTTCAACAGCTCATCCTGGGCGGGCCTCGGCATCTCGCCTGAAATTTTAATTGGAAGAGAACATCTTTCATCCGGAGGAAAAAAGAGATTTTGGGAAATAGTGATCGATTTCCCGACGTTTGCTAGCAATTCAAATGCATATAAGTGGGGAGATGAGGGGCATCTCATTTATTTTCCTTACGCTTATGTCCAGTACGGATGGGGCTTTTAAAGCACCCAAATGTTCTTGATAGCTTAGCTTCTCTTCTGTATTGTCAGAAAAAAGAGATATGGGCTTATGAAAAAAATTGCCGTTTTCCTTTCTTTTGCTTCTTGTTTGTTTTCTGAATATGCGATTGTTCTTGGACAGGACTATTTTGGGCCTCTTTATGGGGCTACTGTTTCGAGATCTAACCTGGTTACGCCATTCAGCGGAGATCCGCTGCCTATCGGTGTACAATTCAACTCTGTTTCGATGAATTCTGGCGGACTTGCAATTTTTGGAGGACAAGATCAATTGTCTCGAGGATTTGTCTATCATGTTTCTCCATCAGGGGTAGCTTCTCAAGTAAACGGGCCTGAATTTTCTAATCCTGGGAATATATACAGCGTGTCTATCAATACTGATGGGATGGCCCTCATCGGAGGTAATGTTTCTGGGGGGCCTTACGCCTCTTTTGTCACTTCAACAGGAGTCCTTGTCCCTTTTCTAGATCCTGTCGGAGGCCAGCTTTTTTCGGTTTCAATCAATGATAGCGGAAATGGGATCTTAGGCGGGTACATTCCAGGGATGGGCGCATATAGCGTTCTAGTCAACTCTGGTGGAAACGTTACTCCTCTTTCGGGCAGTCCTCTTCCTGCTGCACTAAATTCTTACATTGCAAGTGTTTCGATCAATGAAGCTGGGGCTGCTCTCATTGGCGGCGGCAACTTCCTGAATAATACTCCTGCATTTGCCGCTAAGGTTACTTCGGACGGCCAAGCATCTCTTCTTACAGGTTTTGCTCTGCCCAATCCGGGCGTTATCACTACCGTGGATTTGAATGATAACGGGAATGGTGTAATAGGTGGGTACATTTCTATGGGCGCAGCTTATGCCGCTGTCGTGAAGCCTTCCGGCGAAGTCACTCAGCTTTCGGGGCCGAATCTTCCACCAGCTTCGGGCTCAATCGAACGTGTTGCAATCAACTCTAGCGGCATGTCGATTATCGGGGGATGGGATAGTTCTGGCGCGCCTTATGCATCGTTTGCTTCACCTGATGGCGTTACATCCCTCCTTTCTGGCGATCCATTGCCTGCTTTAGGGAGAATTTATGGAGCGGACGTTGACGACAGTGGCGTTGCTTTAGTTGTGGGGGAGGATTTTTCGGGGGCGAACCCACCTTTTGCTGCCTTTATTTCCCCATCAGGGGTCGTCACGCATATTACAAGCAATACCTTTCCTGCGACGGGAGTTTTGAACCAGGCAGCTATTGTCAAATCAGTTGTTCCTCAATTTGCAGTATCTTTGGAGAGCTCGACAAACACCCTCCTAGCTGCGACCTCTGCACTGAATAGCCACATTCTTTTGCAGCACAAGCAATATGAAGGTTTATATCGCCACAAACCTTTTTGGCTCGAAAGAAGCGAAGATGATCGCGATGCGATTGGGCTTGTAGCATCCAATGAGTTAGGGAAAAACTGGTTTTCAAAAAAACCGAAGACTATAGAAGTTTGCGAGCCGCCCAAGGATCCTTCCCGTTTTTTAATTTGGGTTGAGCCGTTTTTTGCCTATGACAACCAGAAAAAGCAGGGGGATATTCCGGCTTCGAAAAATGAAATTGGTGGAATTTTGGCTGCGCTGGATTATCGGCAGTCGGAACGGATCATTCTCGGAGGGGGATTCGGATACGCTTTTGACTACACAGCTTACGCTGAAAAGATTGGACATGCAAAGATCAATCAGGAAATCGCATACTTCTATAGTTCTTTTCAATGGAACTGGGTCTTTTTAAATGCCACGGTTCTTGGGGGAATCTACCAACTTAATTATGACCGCCATAGCGCTGGATTCATCACTTCAAAAGGGAAAACGGATGGATGGTTGGTGTCTCCCCACCTTGAGGTAAGCGCCGCCCCATACTTTAACCCAAATTGGTCCCGTTTTTTAGTTGAGTCATTTGTTATGTTCGACTGGGTCAATAACTGGCAGAGCCATTACACAGAAACTGGACCTTCTGGTCTCAATCTTGTTATGCAGGATCTTTATACCTCTTTGCTTAGAAGTGAAATTGGGCTCAGACTCTATGAAATTTTAAGCTATCGATGGGGCAATGTATTTATAGAGGAAAAGGTAAGCTATATCAACAAAGCTCCCTTTCACGTAAATCCTGTGCCGGTATTTTTTGTCGGTTCGATCTCTTCTTTTTCTATTGAGACAGGCAGCTCATCCGTTCAAAATCTCGGAGGTGTTCAAGTTTATACTTCGTTTGTACCAGCTAATGAAAAATATCCATATTTATCGATTGATCTCCAAGGAGAGTTCGGATCCTCTTTCCAGGGGTATTTTGTCGGACTTGAGCTGGGTCAAAATTTTTAATTATTTGTTCGAAACTTCAGCATAATAATTCCGTATTGTGGTATACTGAAACAATGCAATATAAACTACCCCGTCAGAAAATTAGTGATACATTAGCTGTTTTAGCTGCTAGAAAGATCAAACAAAATAAGATTTATATCCCTCGGGCGTCAAAAAATAGTTTGAAGGAGCTTCTTGCGATTTCTAAAGAAATCCAAAAGGATAGCCTTCCTAAGCATTTGGTGCGTAGAAAGTTGAAGGGGGATTTGGGCCATGGGATCTTCTTGCGCCCCGATGCTAAGCCGATTTTGAAGGGCGAGGTCATTGGCGCTTATTCCGGCGAGGTTTTTTTAGTCCCAAAGCATGAGGAAGACGACTCCAACTACATATTCTCTCTGATTTCAGATCTGCACCTCGATAGGGAAGAGCAAAAGCTCTTGGACTCTAAGAACCGCTTTCATCCGCGCCGCCTTTACTCAATCGATCTTGATGCTGAAAAGACAGGAAATTTCACCCGCTTCATCAACCATTCCAGCAAACCGAATGTGGAAGCCGACCTTCTAGAGATTCCACGGAACTCTTTAGGGCTTGAACCGGCTGCTTTCGAAATCATCTACTTCGCAAAAAAAACAATCCGGCCTGGCGAGCAGCTTCTTGTTTGCTACGAAGGGGATGATAAAAGTTACTGGGGCGCTATGAATATCAAGCCGTTCCCCATGACGCCAAGAACCTTTCAAGTAGACGCCAATCTCAAACTCATTTCTCGATAAAAGAAATTTAAAATAATCGGATGCTTCCGTATTCTGTCATGGAATACTGAGGTGCTTATGTTTCGTAAATTTCTAGTGGCTGGTTTGTCTATCAACGCTCTTTTCGCAGGCTCTTGCTGCGATCCTCTTACTACCGAAACTTTACCGGGTAGATACGAGAACAATTTTTTTGTCCAAGGCGACTTTCTCTATTGGCATGCAAAACAGCAAGGAACCGAATATGCATTAACCGGAAACGCTGCCACCGTGCCAGGTACTATGGAGCCATTTAGTGGACTTATTCCAGATCCTATAACCAGTTCAGGTTTCTCTTATGAGCCTAAAACGCGAATGGAACCTGGTTTTAGAGCAGGCGCCGGCCTTAATCTCGAGCATGGTAAATGGGATCTTTTCTTGGAATATACATACCTCGCAAGCCAAGCGAAGGGATCTATTGCTTCATTTGACATCAATACAGGTATCGTTCCTCTATTTGTCTACGCACCAAATAATTCAGTTCTTTCAAATGTGAATATTGCGGGTGGAACTGTCGGATTTGTCTCTTCGGCTAGCGCAGATTGGGGTTTGCATTTCAATAACATCACCCTTGAATTAGGGAGAAGTTTGCAGTTTTGCCCTCTCTTTGGATTACGGCCTCATTTTGGGTTGCAGGGCTCGTGGCAAAAACAACATTTTCATGCTGATTACACTGTAAATGCGCTCGTTGATTTTGGGAGTGTTTTGGGTGATAATAAGGTTCGCTTCCAACAGTCCTATTGGGGTGTCGGTTTGCGTGCGGGGCTAGATAGCTATTGGAGCTGCTGCAGATATTTAGGCCTCTTTGCTAACTCAGCTCTTTCCGCTCTCTGGGGTCAGTTCAACGCTCGCGCCCGCTCTTATGATACGAACACTATTGGCGCTGGCTATAGCGATGTCCTGATTGCCGACCAAAAATCTAGACCGCATACTTTAAGCCCTGTTCTCCAGCTTGAGATCGGAGCCCAGTTTGATTGGGTCTTTCGCAATTGCAAGAGCATGATGTTTCAGGCTGGATGGGAAGGGCAGGTTTGGTTTTTCCAAAATCAGCAAAGCACTCCTGTCGCCGATACATCCCTCATCTTGCAAGGGCTTACTTGCAAGGCTAAATTCGGCTACTAGTCATAAGGATCCTCCGGCGGTTTCCTCACCGCCGCGGGGCGCAATCTGGGGCCTCCTGGAGCGCCGGGCTCAACGATTTCCCACCCTTCGTTTTCCGCTTCTGGATCTGGCTCGCCTGCCCCTTCAACTACTGGCGGCGATATGAGATTCCATGCAGGCACGCAAGTGTTTGATATGGTCTTAATAACAGTTGCAGCGGCATCTTTCACTTTATTTGCTGCGTGGATCACATCTTCTTGCCTGATATTCTTAACCCTTTCGGCGGCGGCGGCGCCGGCAGTTGCGGCAGTGTCGTAGGCATACCAAAAATAGGAACTTACGCTCATAGGTTCTCCTTTCGTGAAAGGGGAATGATGATAGGCTATATAGGAATTATTTTAAACTAGAACATCTACAAATTGGTGTTTTGGATTCTGCTTCACGCAGTATTGCTTTTCCCACTGGGTGGTAAAAAGGGCCATTGGACGTTGGCGCCGGTCTTGAGCGACTAGGCAGGTTGTCGTTTTTTCAAATTTGGTCATGTCTCCGATAATCCATGCGCTGCACTGATAGGGGAGGGGAGTGAGAATGGTTTCCACTCCATATTCGTCTCTTAGGCGGTATTGCATCACTTCGAATTGGAGTTTGCCTACGGCTGCGAAAATGAGATCTCCTTCCCGCTCGAAGGCGTGGAGGAGCTGAATAGCTCCCTCATCTGTGAGTTGAAGAACGCCTTTATCGAATGATTTACGTTTGCCGACGTCTTTCGGGTAGAGTTTTGCGAAAATTTCAGGCTGAAATTGGGGGAGAGGCTTGAAATTGAAGCCGCCAGTTACCGAAATGGTGTCGCCAATTGCGAATAGCCCTGGATTGATGACGCCGATCACATCGCCAGGGTAGGCGTAGTCTAGAGTGGTCCGTTCACCTGCGACCATCCCGTGCGGGCGGGAAAGGCGGATTTCGCGGTTGAGGCGGTGGTGTCTCACTGTGAGGTCCCTTTCGAATCTGCCGGAACAAATTCGGATGAATGCCATGTTGTCTCGGTGGCGTCTATCCATGTTGGCTTGGAGTTTGAACACGTAGCCACTGAACGGGGTTTTAATCGGGTCGATTTCGACCTCTGTTCCGTCTGGACGGTCGGCGAGGCGCGCATGCGGGCACGGGGCGAGGTTGATGAACGCGTCGAAGAAGGGCTCGACGCCGTAGTTTGTAAGAGCGGATGCAAAGAATACGGGAGTCACTTCCCCTTTTTGGAACCGTTCTCGGTCGAAGGCGTTTCCGGCCATG
Organism: Chlamydiota bacterium; assembly: GCA_031423235.1. Lineage (GTDB taxonomy): Bacteria > Chlamydiota > Chlamydiia > Chlamydiales > SM23-39 > REEB52. Next base: position 10,700 of record JANPFC010000095.1, read on the forward strand.
TCTAGAAGCTCGAGTTCTTCGAGAACCTGCGTTCCTGCTTCTTTGAGCGGCTTGCGCACGAGATCGGCTTTCTGGGCGCCGCCGATCGAGGTCTTAGAGAAGAAAATGCATTCGTTAGTTTGCCGATCCACAACGCCTTGGAATTCTCTCCCTGTGCCGATCGGCCAGTTGTAGGCAAATGACTGAATCCCCAGGACGTTTTCCACTTCATTCATGAGATCGAGGGGCTCTCTGCAGGGCATGTCCATTTTGTTGATGAAGGTGAGGACTGGGATTTTTCTTAAGGCGCACACTTCAAAAAGCTTTCTTGTTTGCTTTTCGACCCCTTTTGAGGCGTCGATCACCATGATTGCGCAGTCGGCGGCGGTGAGGGTGC
>JANPFC010000096.1:0-31736 GCA_031423235.1 Chlamydiota bacterium
ATACACTTAACTATGTGCGTATGGAGATCCTAAAGCGAAAATATTTTTCAAAGTTCGGTCTAAAAGGCGAACTTGGGAAAATAGACTTAGAAGAGCTGATCTCCAGAGCCGCAGCTGCCTAAAAAATCCTAAAGTCGAGTCGGTGTGCTCGGTGGTGGAAATAAATGGGGCGGCAGGGGCTTCCCCGACTGCTTTTCTAGGTGTCGGAGAAGCTGAGGGTGATCTGCTTCTGATGATAGCGGAAGAAGAGGAACCTCTTGGGGATCTTCTCTTTAATCCCATGCGCAAAGAGGATAGGCAGATTGAGTCTTCCAAACACCTTGCTGTATGCATCTATGATCTCAGCACTGTCTTCCCGTCTGTGGAAAAATAGACAGACCGATGAGTTTTGCCCTTGGAATCTCTTAGCTTCCCCAAATAAGTTCTTCAGCGTGGAGCGCATGTCTGGCTCAGGCGGGATGACCCTTATGCACTCAATCAGCCCGTTAAACCAGGGAAAATGGCGGAAATAATGGTCCGGGACGAGGATTTTTAACTTCGGAAGACAGGAGAAGAGAAGGAGCGCATCGTACCAGGAATTGCTCTGCAGAATAATAATCGCAGATGGGTCCGGTACGGGCGAGGCGAGCTTGAGTCTTCTAAATCGCTTCAGGATTTTATTCACAAAAAATGGGAAGAATAGGCCGGAGAGGCGCCCTGTAGTAATGGTATTGGAGATGAGGGTGAGAATCCCCATCCAGGCAAACCCGCTGGCTGCGGAAAATTCGAGTTTGACACTGATGAAATAGAGGGCGAGAGAGGCCATAAGGACGCCGATAAAGCTAAAAAAGTTAGCGGCGGCGATCACTTGGCCCCGTTTTTCAACCGGGCTGTTGAGCTGAAGAAATGAATCGAACGGGATCAAATAGGCGCCGCCGAAAATCCCCAAAAGACCTAGCACAATAATCGTGATGGTTAGGGACCACGAGAAAAGATAGAGGATAAAAAAGAAGATCACGATGAAATAACCGCATATGCAGGAAAGTCCAGGTTCCACTCGGTCTTTAGACACCTGTCCAGCTATTACGGCGCCAATCGCGATTCCCACAGCTGTGGAGAGGAAGAGATAGCCTCCTCCTACTTCGCTTAAGCCTAAGGATTCCATGGCAAAGGGGATGATATTGAGCTGAGTAAAGGCTCCTATGAAGAGAAAAAATGAGGAACCATAGATCGCGGGAAGAAGATGGGGGATTTTCCAGCTAAATTTTAGCGTTTGGTAGATCTCGTAGAGGAAGACGGGATTTATTTTCTTCGTCGAGTTTTGCGGTTCGGTGCGGCGAATTCCAAGGCTTGTTAAGAGGCCGATCAGGGCTATAAATACACAGAAGCCTGCTTCAAATACGAAATTCTTGTCCGTTATGTCGGTAATGAATGAAGCGAGGAAGGTGCCTAAAATAATGGCGAGATAAGTGAACGAGGTGAGTGTGCCGTTGGCTTTAGACACTTTTTTCGATTCGACAAGTTCTGGGATGATCCCATATTTGGAGGGGCCGAAGATAGCGCTATGAGTGGCCATGAGAAAAAGGGCTGCATAGGCACCGAATTCCCATGCAAATGAGACCGCAATCAGACCGAAAATCATCACCGAGATCTCAAAGATCTTCGTAAAGACGATGATTGTTCTTTTACTTATCCTATCTGCTAAAACGCCTGCGCCGGAAGAGAAGAGGAGAAAGGGGATGACGAATACAGCTCCGGCTATTGAGAGGACCGAATTGGCCTGGCCTGGACCTTTGACATTGATCAGGAGGTAAATGACCAGGAGTTTGAAGACATTGTCATTGAGCGCGCCCAGGAACTGCGTAGCATTCAGAAAGTAGAAGGATCGAAAATCGCTTTTGAATGGCCAACGCATCAAATTTTTTTGCAGGTTATAAAATATTTCTCAAGGTTATCTCCTCTTTGGAGCTGTTTGCAACAGAAAACGGATTGACAGAGGAGGTTCTGAACAGAGATGCGCAGTCGGAAGATTTCAAAACTGATTCAGAAGGAGGGGAAATCCAGATGTTCTTCGGGTCTATCTCGATTTCCCGTTTTACTAAAGCTTTCCTAGCAATGCGAGGATTAGGATGATAATTAAAATGAGTCCTAAGATTCCAAAGGGCGAATATCCCCACTCACGGCTGTGAGGCCATCTTGGCAGTGCGCCGATTAGCAATAGGATTAAGATAACAATTAAAATTGTCCCGAGCATTTTGTTCTCCTTTTTTTGGCCTTCGCCCAAATGTGGTTGTAGGCCTTTCGTGTACAATTTCTTTGTTAGACCGTTTCTAGCCCATTTTGCAAGACATTTTAAAGAAAACGGATTGCCAGAGGAGGTTCCAATTTGAGATACTTGCCCGCATGACCCCAAAACTATATTTAAGCTACCGGCTCGATTCCCTTGTCGATCAGCTCATTCAGCAGATCGACGAGGCTCCTCTCGATCCTCTTGAAACAAGAATAATTCTTGTCCCAAACGGGCAGGTCAGACAGTGGCTTCTTTTGGAAATTGCCAAGCGGAAGGGGATCGCGATGGGGCTGAAGGTACTGGAAATGCACCAGCTTATCCCTCCATCCCCGAGTTCATTGGAAATGTTTTGCCTTATTTTTGCGGCCCTTACTGAAAGTTCAGATCCGCAATTGGTCTCCTATTTAGAGGGGAAGAAAAAAAGGGTTCTGGATCTCGCTGGCCAGTTGAGCAGTCTCTTTTTTAAGTATGGGGAGTACGATGCAGCTCTTTTTGAGGGGAAAAGCGTTGGGTGGCAGCATGAACTGCTGCGGAAACTTTTTGTCGATGGCCCGTGGAGGCTGCCTGTGCAGAGAGAGGTTCAAATCAATGAACCGATCATCTGCTTCGGGATCGATTCGCTAGCTCCGATTTATTGGGAATTTTTGTTCCGCTCCCCAACTTTATCCATCTATTTATTCTCGCCATGCGTCGATTTCTGGGCCGATCTCTCTACCGATCGGGAAAGGAAAAACCTCAATCGGTATTGGAAAAAAAGGGGGGCCGCAAAGAACAAGAGGGATGAACTCGACAACTACCTGCGGGAGGCTCCGAAAAATCTCGCAAATTGGGGAAGGCTTGGCAGGGAAACGCTGAAAATATTCGACCGGTTCGACCTTGAAACTGAAGAGGTATATCCGGATTTCGAGGGGAGATCTTTACTTAAGCAAGTGCAATACGATCTTCTCACCTTCCAAGAGACCCAAAATCCCAAAATCGACGATTCAATCAAGGTGATTTTAACCGGTTCGTCAAGGCTCAAAGAAATCGAAGCTTTGCGCGATGAGATCCTTCGGATGAATGTCCCTTATCATGAGATTTCAGTACTAGCCCCAGATATCGAGCTTTATGTTCCCCTCATCGAATTTGTATTCGGCAACGAGATTCCCTACCAGATATCTGGATTCGATGCGGCTCCGCAAAGCTCCTTTAGGCAGGGGCTGGTGCGTCTTATCCGCTTGGGTTCTGGACGTTGGGAGGCTGAAGAGGTGCTCTCTCTCTTTGAGACTCCTTCGTTTTACCGGAAGCAGAATTGGGACTCAGAAACAGTCGCAGATTTTCGCTCATGGATGAGCGAGGTGGATATCGAATGGGGTCTCGATGCGGCTCATCGAAAATCCATTCTAAATGAGACTCTCGGAGAAAGAGCTTTTGTTGATCGGGGGTCTTGGGAAAATGGGCTCGACCAGCTTCTCGAGGCGGTGGTCTTCTTGAAACCGATGCAAGTAAATGGAGATCGGCTCGACGCTTTGCTTGGAATCTTATCTGCTTTAAAAGAACTCAATTTTAATGGAGAGAAATCGCTTGGGCGTTGGGCAGATAGCCTGGAAAATGCGGCGAACACATTTCTTTTGGCAGATCCGAATGACGAGGCTGACGCGGCGGTTCTCAGCTCATTCCGGAGTTTCCTTGTCAATTTGAGAGATTTTGAGAATGATCGGCTCTTCCCATTCGACGTGGTTGAACATCTCCTTATACGCCCATCCAATGGGAAGCTCCACTCCTCCCATTTGCATGGAGTCCGGTTTGCGAAAATTGAGGATGGGGCCGCAATTCCAGCAAAAGCGCTCTTTTTAATCGGCATGGACGAGGAGAGCTTCCCGAGAGTGCAAACTTCCACATCGCTCGATCTATTAAGACAAAAAACACCCGACGCTGCTGACCTGGATCGATATCTTTTCCTGCAGGCTATTTTCTCAGCTGTTGAGTTTCTCCGAATTAGCTACGGCCACCTCTCTGCCGATGAGGGAAAACCAGTTGGTCCATCGCTCCTTGTCCAAGAGTTAATGAGCGCAACGGGGGCTGGAATTTCATCTGTTTACCGCGGTCCAACGCCAAAAGAGATTAAGAAGACATTGATTTGGCCCCATTTCAAACAATCAGCTCTTCCAGAAGGGGAAATCACTGTTTCTCTATCTGAATTGAGGCAGCTCGCGCGCCATCCGTGGAAATTCTTTTTGCAGAAAGCCCACGGGATCTATTTGAAGGATGAGTTGGAAGAATCGTTTACGCTCCAGAAAGCATTGCTTCTCCGTTCAAGTCTTGGGAAATCTGTTGAGGCTCCAAAGCTGCCCCCAGGACCGTTTGGGAAGGCCATAGAGCTTGATATTGCTGAAAAAGCCTCTGAGTGTCGGCTGCAGTTAGAAGCTTGGCAAATCGAGCCCTTCTCGCTTGTTTTGCGCGAAAACTGCACTGAGGTGCAATTGGAAGGGAGCCATTACGCCGCCCCTCCCCTTGAATTCTCGTGGAATAAGCTGACTGTCCGCCTTGTCGGCGAGATCAAGCAAGCGTCGACAAAGGGGCTCATTTGCATGAATGAGGACAGTATCGCTGGCGCACTCAAAGTGTGGCCCGAAGCTTTAGCTGCCGCTCTCAGTCTCAATACACCGCAAATTTGCATGTTGAGAAATGGGAAAATGAAACAGCTTGTGAATGCACATGAGAGTTTGAAGGCGTTTATCGAATACTATTTCCTCTGTCTTAAGGCGCCATCGCCGCTTATATCTGAGTGGGCCGATCCAATCCTCCGCAAAGGACCTGCGGATCTGGAAAAGAAAATGGAAAAGGGGTCTCTTTTCGAAGACCCCGCAGTGGAATGGGTATTTGCTCGGGCGGAACTGCCGACAGCCGAAGAAATCTATCTCAACTGGAGCCCTTTATTGAAAACGACCTTTGGCGGACTTGTCGAACTCTATCCGTCAAGAACAGCCCCCTAATATCGAACCCTTTGATAGAAAATGCGGCGCGCATTAGGGACGAGATTTCTGGCATATTCAAGGGTTGCATTTGTAAAAGACGTTGAATGCGAAGCCTTAAACGATCTATTTTCTCAATTTCTTTACCCACTTGAGACCGCGGATTTAAAATCCATTCTTCAACTTCACTCATATCAATGGGAATTTGGACGGGTGTGTCTGCAATCATGTCGAGCTCTTCGACCCCGCCATCTCTTGTGATCGAATACTCTCTGATATGGTCGAGGCGAAGCGGTTTCGGATGATCCTGGATTGGCTCTGGAGGAAAATCTTTGTTCTTAAGCATCCTCAAAGCTTCATTGATCCCGCTAGCTACAAACCGGTACTTAAGTCTCTTCAACATTTGATTGATTTTCAGGACTTTGTTTTCTCTAGGATCTTCCTCATTGAAAGAAACAGTTACGAAGGAGAGACCCTTTTCTGCCCATTTTTCGACAGACCACTCTGATCCGATCAGGGGGCTTGCGTATTCGGCGAAATAATCTGCGTCCTCAGGATCCATAAATCTAAAGGCGACTCTTGCAGGCAATGAATCATGCACAATCGGCGCCACAGTTGAAACATAAAATAAACAGGGCTTCATTTTCGGCATTTGGCGGAATGTGTCAATGCAAGCGCGGAGGTTTTCTCTGCTTTCTAAAAAGAGGCGTAAGCTGGTTTGAAACTCTCCTGTGTGTAGGTAAACGTGGACTCTATGCCTTTTCTTGTCTCCCACCCAATAACAGGTAGCTGTCTCCAGTGGAATTGTCACATTCCCAAATTGTAAGTCTGTTCCCACCAAGTGAATTGGAAAAGATGCACCGCTCGCCATAAAACGCCCCTTTCTAAAAAAAAGTTTTAACGGGCGGCTATTAAAGCACGAAAGTCTTATTTTTTGAAATATTTGCCGTATTTCAGCGGCTTTCCCTCAACCCAGGGGCAGTAGCTGTTGCTGAAATCGACTCTCTCTCCGAGAGGAGGGTGGGTACTGCGCCAGAATTTATAGAGATTGCCTGGACGCGGATTCGATAAATTCTCTAATTGGAGGACAATAAAACCATCGCCTGCCGCTTGGTTATTCTGAGTGATCTCAAGTCCAAAACGGTCTGCTTCATGCTCAATATAGCGAGTGAAGTAATTAGAGAGCGGGGTTGTGATCAGCATAAAGAGGGTGATCAGAAACAGGAGGAGCGGAAGCGACGCGATGCTATCGAGTCTGTTGAATCCCCATTTATGATGGAATTTATGCAGCAGGTAGGTCGCCGATTTGTAGGTGAGGTAGAACCCGAGAAGGCTGATGAGAGCCATGTAGATGAGATCCCACCAAACGTGATGGAGGATGTAATGGCCCATCTCGTGGCCCATCACAAAGAGAATTTCGTCAGGAGTCATCCGCTTGATCGTTGTATCCCAAAGGACAATCCGGTTCGTAGCTCCGAAACCGACGACATACGCATTCAGCTTGGTTGTCTCTTTACTCATGTCGACTTCAAAGACGCGCCCCTTTTCAATCCCTGCGCGGGAGGCCAGTCCCAAAATCTGCTGCTCCAGCTCTTTATTTTTCATGGGGCCGAAGTTGTAGAATAGAGGATCTACCCAAATGGGTTGGATAAACATCATGATGAACAAAATGACGGTGCTCGCAAGGCTCCCATAGAACCACCATCTACGAGGACTTTTTTTCAGAAGCCAATAGAATATCCAGATAAATGCTGCAGCTCCAACGATCGATACGACCATTGAAAGGGCATACTGCCCTATCCATCTGCTGAGTGTTTCAGTCGATAAATGGTAGGCGTGCTCTCTTACATAGCCGGAATAGAAGTCAAAGGGGAGATTTAAAAGCGTGGTCAAAAAGATGAAGAGGATCAGGTATACGACAATTGTGAAATACCAGTTTTTCCCCCATTTCTCAGAAATGGCGGCGAGCTTTCCAGTGAAGCCTTTGTATAAGAAGAGGAGAGGGATGATCAGGCTCCAGAGCTGCTCAATAATCCAGAGAATATTGCCGCTCCGATAATAGCTCATCGCCTGTTCAGAGGCTTCGGGTACTATTACATGGGCGCACTGCAATATAGGGATAGTCAATAGCAATTCGAGCATATTTCAGACGGTAAACTAAAGTGTTGGCGTTGTCCACCAATAATTTAAGGTTGGTGTGCAAACTAAATATTTAGCTATATTGTTGTTTTAATTTCATCGGAGTATAATTTATACATTACGGCGAGTGTTAATATGAGTGCTGTTAGTTATAATAAAATAGAGCCAATAGCCCCTGCTATTCTTCCCAAGGAACGGCCTGTATGGATGGAACGGCAGTGGGTCGCGATCGACGGATTGGGAACTGTCCGAAATGGTCTATTTACTACCACTGTCTTTCTCGGAAGCGCTGCGAAAGCGACAGGTGCGATTCTTTCGATGATCCCAGGGTTTCAGATTCTTGCCGGCGGACTTATTACCTATAGCGCTGCCCGTTACACAATCCCAAATGCCATTAAGGAATTCAAAGCTGTTGATCCCGACGATAAGGAAGGAAAATTAGTTGCAGGACTGAGTGTGGCTAACCAAGTTTGTTATGGCTCATTTGGCCCAGCATTCCTTGTTGCTGGAGCAACTGGAATTGCTGGATTGGCGACAACCGGAGCTGTATCATCTGCGCTTATGACGGCGGCAGAGATTACGGCGGGCGGCGTGCTTGGCGGAATCTGCGTGGCCAGGGGCCTTGTGATGATGGCCAGATCAACGATTAATCTAAGCCATCTCATCCCATTTCATAAGAATTTCCGAGAGGCGGTTAAATCGAATACTGTGGTTGAATTTCTTGATAAGGAACGGGCCGACTTTGCTGCTTTAAAGCGGCGGATGGGCGACGACGCTGCGGAGAAGGTGGATGAGTATTTCAACAATCCAGATTCAGTCAAAGTGGATGAACTAGTAAGAATCATCGACAAGGGGATTTTTAAGCAGAAATGCAAGCAATGGCTCTCCCTTTCGATTGCGTTTCTGATGATTGTTGGAGGCGTTGCCAGTCTTGTCTTCACAGCAGGACTTTCGGGAATTGCGGTTGCTGCGATCATTGGAATTTCCTTTATGTTGATGGAAGCTGAGTGGCTTGCGTTCGACAAGTCAGACTGGTTTAACGCCATAGTCGATAAGCTTTACACCCCTCTGCCGACCAATCCAGAATCGATCACGGGAGAAGAACCCCTTTCTGCATAGGGTTCAAATTTTCTTCAATATTGCGCCAAATTGGGCAACTACTCGATAATTTATGCCTAAATTATGGCAGCCATTTCCAAAAGAGCAAATATCGACTTTCAGAAAGGGATCATCACAGTTCAAGATGGCTCAGCTTCTCGCATGACTATATATAATTCCAAGTCAGCCGAACAGCAGATGCTTGTCCATGTCGTTGCTCTCAAGTCTTTGGGGTTTTATATCTCATTCCAAAATGGGGTCGAAAACTTGCAGCAAAAACTAGTGAATTTAGAACAGTCGATAGCGTTCGATGAGCTGGCAAAAATCGTACAAACCCTCGCGATCAAATAGGAAAATATGGCCGCAGTATTAGACAGAAGGCAATTATTTGCCGATATTTCACGCGCTATTGCTCCCGCAAAGGAAGCGCTAAAACTTTCTCCTGAGACAAAGGCAACAGCGCATAAAGTAGTAGGGGTATTTGGGGAACTCTACTCTTCCATCGCAAAGTTTATCCAATGCAGCCCCAGAGCTTTTTCAGATATCGCAGGAGGTATCGGAGTGGCTCAAAACCTCCTTCTTGAAGCAGCGGCTCGTTTGAAAGATCAGCCTTTGGCCGCAGAGCAACTGAGGCGGTGGGAGGAAAGGCTAGGAGATTGGCGCCTCTCAAGAGCTGGTCAGACTGATCCAAGATGGCTCAATTCCAGCGATATCGGGACAGGGATTCTCCTTAGATGGCGGCCCCCCTCCCTTGATGAAAGCGATGAGGGGAAGCCTCAAAAAAGAAGGTATATCGAAGCCCGGCAAATTTAATCCCATTTGGGCCTTTCTAACGTGCTGGAAATGAATCGATTGATTGTTGTTCATTTCTAAGCGTAAATAGGGTAAAATATTATTCAAATTATGGCTACTATAACCTACCCTGTAATACGAAAACCTGAAACCGAGAGAATGGCGATCCAACGCCCTCGCGGAAAGATGGCTGTTGGCCTTTACGGCTACCAGTGGACGGTGACCGATGAGACGGGCAAAAAGCACACTCTCTCTGGCATTACCCAGGCAATCAGGACCCGTTTATCTGCCTATATCACTCAAATCAACAAGCCGGTAGATGAAAATTCAAAAGAGTTACATCGATTAGTGCGCGATCCGAAAAACAGGACGGTTATCAAGATCTTGGGCCCGTATGATAAGAGCAAAGACCCAAAAGCACTTGAGCAGGAATTGATCCAGTCGGTCCCTGAAGACGAAAGATTGAATAAAACCTCTGGTGGAAATGGCGGCGGCGCTTGGTCTCAATATGAAGATCCGACACCTACAGTTTCTGCTTTTGTCCATGATACTCCTCAGAAATACTACCGTTTCAAAGTGAAAGAAGGGGTTATCGTACCAGAGTTTTCTCCTGGTGTGAAAAAAATGAAAAAGGGTGTCTACGTCATCAAGCATACAGAAAACGACTCGCGCTACGTTGGTCATTCTACAGATGCAATTAGCAGACTTCGGGTTCATGCTTCCAAGGCAACTCACCGCCCAAACTCGACGGTTGCCAAGGCGATTGCTCAAAGTCCCGAAAGGCATGTTTTTGGCATCTTGCCAAGCACCATTCATTTGACCCCCCGAAGCGAAAGAGCTGCCGAGATATTCCATGTGGCAGACAAGCAGCCGGTATACAACGGCGATAAGGGAGGAGGCGGTCCAGCCCCCATGATGAGAGGGAGCGAGGAACGGCCGACAAAAATACGTAAGCTTCGCCTTGAAGATGATAAGTCGAAGAGATAGCGCGAATATCGGGACAATAAGTTTTTAATGTCTTTGGTGCCTAAATTTTCCATTTGATATAATCAAGTTAATGAAACAGCAAATATTCAATTACACCCTTCTTCTTGCCTCTTATATGCGGGGCATTCACAATATTGCGGGTCAGCCTGCAATGCGTCTCCATTTATGTAGCTAATTTTTTTTGCGCGAGGTGTAAACCTCTGACATTTCTCCGATTCAATGATATGAGTCGAAATGTTTTTCAACGATAATTTGGTAATAATATGACTGGTACAACTCAATACGAAAGTGTAGGAATCAATTTTTCTGATCTGTGCGAGGAGTGGGAACTGTTTCCGTTCTGCTGCATCAACGGATATTATTTTCTCTGGAACGTCAGACTCCCCGCTCCAAAAAAGGAAGAGCCTCAGAAAAAACCTGAGACTCTTGTAAGAAACGAGATTGCCCGCTTAAAGAAGTCTACTAGGGAGTAGGGAAATCTCTGTCCATGACAGTTTTACGGCCATCGTTCTTCGCATTTTCGATGGCTTTCATGCACGCTGCTTCCACCATCTTTGTAAGGACGTCGGTTACAGATGCAGATGTGCTAAATCCGGCTGAATTAGCTTTGATATAGGCTTTGACTTTGCTGACTACTACAAGTGTTTCGCTCATGATTGGCTCCTGGATATTCGTAGACATATCGTAGCTCATATTATTAAATCAACCTTGTATCCGGCCTTGATTCAAATATGTTTTATCAGTAAGCTCTTCCGCTCTCTAATATGGAGGGAGTGTGTCAGTAGATACCGTCAAGCCGCCGCTTACTCTGCAGGTAGAACCTGATCGGGTCTTATTCGGCCCCTATCGGATTCCCATAAGATTTCCGATCAGTGTTCAGATTAAAGGAGAGTCGCATGAAGTGCGGCTCGGTTGCATTCTAGGCGCGATGGGCCTCGAGAGGTCTGTCAATCTCGACTTCCAATTGGAAAGCAGAGATCGGATAGACCAATTTGCCGCCGAACTTCTACGGAAGTCGAGGGTCTATGTTGTTCTTGGATCTCAGGTAGGGCCAGTACACAAACCACGTTATCATTGTTATAAAATTGCCCCTGATTGGGTGAAGAAAAGGGTAGCGGGCGGCAGTCCCTTTTGCGAATGGGTCTCTCTTAAGGTAAATGCGGAAGGGGCCAAAAAAAGGGCGGCTGAATTAGAGGCGGGATTATTTGAAATCATTGATCAGTATCCCGCGATTAAAGAACGTTATCAGCCCATGATGGATCTTATCTCTCCGATGGCTGCAGTGGGAGGCCGTTGGGATGAGGTGGATATGGAAGTTTTTAGAAACCGCATTCGGATCTTCCCTGATCCAGATATATCCGATCTTGACGAGGAAACGCAGCAGCGGGTTCATGAGATGTTCGATCAGTTGTTTAGGAAGTTTTCTTTGAATACTCCAACTGGGAGGTTGTGATGGCTTCTTGCGATATTCAAATACGAGCAGTTCGTCAAGAGTCTGCTCAATTTGTGTTAGAGAATATTGGAAAGTTGACATTCCTCAATTGTCCAGGAAGAGATTGCGCGGCTATAGCTGTAAAAATATTGACTGAGCGTCAGCCGCTCATCGGAAAATCGGTTTGCTTTTGCTGCAAGCCTAAATGGGTGCCGATTGATGTGATGATAGATGGGCGCAGCCAATCTCTTTTGATTAAAGTTGCTGAGGTAGCCAAAAAATGGGGGGTGGCTGAGCCTTTAGTGCGTCAGAGGTGCGATGAGGGAGATTTTGAGGATTTGGTACCCAAATCTCTAAGTTTAGCATCGACTCCAACTACAGTCTGTACGTTGCCCGATGAGAAAGCAGAGACCGGTTCCCAGTTTTTGAATAGCCACTCTCTTTTTCAATTTGTTCAATTTCTGAAAGAGCCCAAAAATAGTGATAATTTCACTCAAACATTGGTGGATTTGAAAAATAATTGGTCTAGGCTTCAGGAGAAGGTTAAGAAGGAATTGCCATTTTGGGAAAGAAAATGCAAAAAGGAAGGTTTATCTAACCTCCCGATTGGAGATAGAGACTTTCCCTTAGAGTACTTTAGCAATGATCATTCTGTTTGGCTCCACATCAAGCTTGGGCAGAAACGTTTTGTGATCAACTTATCGACTGGGGAATTTTACCGATTTAAGTTAATTGCTAAAAAAAGCAGCGTCGCCGCGTATCAAAGAATCGAAAAGATGGGACGTTGCATTGGGAAGGTGAGAGTTTCTGAATTTCAATTAAAAGCGGGTGTGAATTACCGCGTTTTCACTCCCTATTTCGCGATTCCTCTGGATCAGGCAGTCAAGAATGGGATGATCACCCCCGAAAATCGGGAGCACTATGTCAAAGAATGGACCCTCGGGCTCAAAGCTCTTCACGATGCAGGAATTCTTCATGGCGATATTTCTGCCGCGCTTGTCCTCGAGAGCTCTCCGAATCTGGAGGTTCGAAGAGCGGTTATTGGCGGGTTTAAGAGTCCCTATTTTCCCGAAGAGGCAACTCGAGCAGCCCTTCAGGCAGAAGAGTTTGCCCACTTTGAAAAATGTCTATAAGCGGTTGAGGTGGCCGTGTCTTTCTTTTACGAGAAAATAAGTTGCCAGGGAAAGGAGGGCAATTGCAATGAATACGAATGCGGGCATGACCGCTATCCCTGTGTGCTTGACTAGGTAGAGAGAGAGAAATGGTGAGGCGCCGCCGAGGATGCTGTTGCAGAAATTGTAGCTCATCGCGACGCCCGTATACCGGATCGGGGTCGGGAAGAGATCTGAGAGAAGTGCCGGGATCATTGCGAAGTGGAATGTCAGAAGAAGGACGATAAGCGTTTCAAAAAGGAGCATAAGTTCTAGTGAGGCTCTGCTTGCTGAATAGTAAAAGGGATACGCGAGGAGGATCACGCCGATTGCGCTCCATATCAGCATTGGTTTTTTGTCATATCGATCTCCAAGTCTCCCCATAAAGGGAAGCGATGCTGTAGAGAGAATAATGAGAAATAAATTGATGAGCAGGTTTTCCGTCAGGCCAATCCCCAATATTTCTGTAAAATAGGGCGGGGAAAGGACGAAGATCATCCAGTATCCCATGAGTGGGAGACACCCCATGAAAAACCCTAAAACCATACTGACCTTATAGTTTTTAAAGGTGCTGATAATCGGCTTTTTAACAACCTCGTTCTTTTCTTCTAAAACTTTGAAAAACGGGGTCTCTTCCAGTCTATATCTCAAAAAGATCCCGCACAGCCCAATAAGGCCACCGATGATAAAAGAGGCTCTCCAGCCCCAGCTCACTAGATCTTCCCGGGGGAGAAACCATTCGAGAAGTAAGCATTCAGTGATATTTAAGCATGTGCCGATCTGAGAACCGAGAAAGGCCCAACTCCCCATAAACCCTCGGGTGCGAGGCGAGGCGTTTTCGATCAGATAGCAGATTGTTCCGGGGAACTCTCCGCCGGCAGGAAGTCCCTGTAAAAGGCGCATCAAGCAAAGTAAAACCGGGGCAAGCCATCCAATTTGATGATAGGTAGGAAGAAAGCCTATGCAAAAAGTGGGAAGGGTGATGAACATGATCGAGGAAAGGAGAGCCGTTCTTCTCCCGTACAGGTCTCCAATGTATCCAAAAAGGAGGCCCCCTATCGGCCTTGATAAAAAGCCAATTGCGAAGACGAGGAAAAAACTCACTACATTTCCAAGCGGAGTGGCAGAATCGAAAAACAATTCCGAAATAATGGGTGAAAAATAGACGTAGATCCCGAATTCATACCACTCGAGAATATTTCCAAAGCACATGGCGGAGATGACTAACCGCTTTGATTGCGAGCTCAAGTTAACTTCCCTTTTCTTCCGTCTAACAGAGAAAGCAATTGCTCAGCAAGAAGCCAGCTGCTACATTTTTTCTAAAAAAGCGGTATATGCAGCGATTTGATTGTCTTGCCCTCGATTGTCCTCTCTTCGGCCCCCATTTACTTGAAGCTTCCGCTGGCACGGGGAAGACGTTTTCCATCGAGCATATTTATGTGAGGCTGATTTTAGAGTCGCTCGAAGTGGAGCAAATTCTTGCAGTCACTTTTACAAGAGCCGCAACGCGCGAGTTAAAAGCCAGAATACGCTCTAACATCGAAAAGGCTCTCGTTTTCATTCGGACCCAAAATCCAGTTTGGGACTATTTGAGACCCCATTTAGGATCAGAAGAGGCGATCAGGCTTTTGACTGATGCACTGGCCGGCTTTGACCGGTGCCAGATTTTTACCATTCACGGATTTTGCTATCGGATGCTCAAAGAATTTGCTTTTGAGGCAAATGTGGGCGCTATTTCCAATCCTGAAGAAGGGCCCAAAATTCCCGATAACCTACAACATGCAGTCTACGACTTTCTTGAAAATGGGGTCGATGTCATTTGCCCAGAGCAGATCACCCTTCTTTTGAAGCAGTTCGATTCAATTGATCAGGTGGCAGATCGTCTTCTTCGGATGGACGAGGTGGATGCAAGCGACACGTTTTCAGAGCTTTTCGCCAAATGTAAAGCCGCTTTACATCCTTGGGCTCTTGAGGAGTCGAAGCTGCTCGATGATTTCCGCGCATTGGAGAAAAATTACAAAGCGGCCGTGAAGGGGAACTTCGAAATTCAGGTGAAGGCGCTGGCCAATCTCGAATTATTTCCCGCTCTTTTGAAGGAGAAAGGGACCCTTTTTGATTTCCTTGGCGATGAGAATCGGAAAGTGAAGGCGAAAGAGATCTCATTTCTCAATTATCCAGGTTTTTTTGATTGGGCTAAGGCTCATCTTGCTCCCCTAGTGAAGCAAAAAGTTTTCCCCGTTTTGCAAATGGCATGGAATCGGGTTGCTGAAAAAGTGCTAGCCGGCGAAGAGTATTTCGATCCAGATGAAGTGCTGCTCCGTATGAAAACGGCCATAGATGGGGCCGAATTTGCCACTCATGTCAGGAAGAAATATACAGCTGCGATCATTGATGAATTTCAAGATACCGATGCTGTGCAGTGGGATGTTTTTCAGAAATTATTTTTTGCAGAGTCTCTCCGAGCTCTTTATTTAGTTGGAGATCCAAAGCAATCGATTTACCGCTTTCGGAAAGCCGATGTGTATACCTATTTGAAAGCGCGCGATTTTTTGGGCGAAGCGTGTTTATATCAACTCGACACGAATTTCCGCTCATCGAAGAGCTTAATTGGCGCGCTGAACGCTCTTTTTGCCCGAGAATGGCTAGAGCTTCCGAAAATAAACCGCTCACTTCCCTATCATCCAGTGAAAGCGGGCGCCCAAATTGAATCCAATTTCTCTGATGAAAAAGGGGCTGTCCATTTCTTCTTAGGCGAAGGGGAGCCGGGCTCCCTGTTTGATGAAGCATTTCTCCCTTATGCTGTGAGTGAAATTGAAAGGCTGAAACTGAAGCACGTGGCGCTTTTAGTGAAAGACCGCTTCCAGGCTCAAAGAGCTCTCGATTTTTTAAAGAAGCGAGGCATCCCGGCTGTAGCAAAGAGCCACACTCCGCTTGGGCAGACCGACGCATTCCGGGCGATTGTTGAGCTATTCGATGCAGTTCTCTCTCCGCATGATAAAAATGCGGCGCAAATCGTGATGGCGGGCCCATTTGCAAAAACGGATCTCTCTTTCCAAGAGTGCAAAATCCAATTAGAAGAGGCGGGTCTTGTCCCTTTTGCGAAAGAATGGACACTTGATTCTGATTCCATGCAGATTTTCGAGCTCCTTTTTGCTTGGGAGAAGAAAGAGGGTTTTTCATTTGAAGGGCTGAGCCGATTTCTCAAGCGGCTTAAACATCTCAATGCCGAAGATGGGGGAAGGCGCCGGATGGAGGTGGATGAAGAGGCTGTGCAGATCATGACCCTCCACATCAGTAAAGGGCTAGAATTCGACGTGGTTTTTGCGCTCGGTCTTGCCTCCCGCACTCCTCAGTCTGAAGAGGTTGAAGAGCTCGATGCGGAAAAAAAACGGCAGCTCTATGTCGCCATGACGCGGGCCAAGATAAGGCTCTATGTGCCCGTGGCTCTTATCCATAAGCAGGCAGAGCCGGGCTCCCATTCTCCAATGGAATTATTCTCCCGCCATTTTGAGGGCTCATTCACCGATCAGCTGATGCAGCTTTCTAAGAGCGAATCGATCACTCTTGAGCGGCTGAATCTTCCAATTGTTTTAGGCCCCCCTGTTATTACAGGGTCCCTTGCAACATACGAGCCACCCCCCCTCCCTCGCCCCTTCATCCCTTCATTTATTTCCTCTTTCACAACCCTTGCTCAAACGAAGGAAAGCGAAGTGAAGTGGCTAGAGCCCGACCCCTCCCGCTTCAATTTACAAACAATGCCGCGCGGCTCAGAGACTGGCATTGCTATCCACACGATTTTTGAGCGTCTTTTTAGCTCCCAAAAGCCCATATGGCGCGATCCAGTAGCTATCAATGCGCTTGTTAAGGAAAGCCTCCTCTTCTCGCCTCTAGCGCCGTGGGAAGCGGCGATTCAGCAGATGGTTCAGCAAACCGTTACGATGCCTTTGCAATCCGATGGAGAATTTTTCACGTTAAGCGAAATCGAAGAATTTCAGGTGGAGATGGAGTTTGTTTTTTCCTCGCCGCCCAATTTTGTGAAGGGGTTCATCGATCTGATTTTCTATTATCGGAATAAAGTCTATTTTCTTGATTGGAAGACGAACTGGCTGGAAGAATATGGAACCGCCTCTTTGCAAAAAGCGATGGAGGCGCACGATTACGGCCTTCAAGCGGAGCTTTACGGAGAAGCCATCAAGCGCCATTTCAAGGCCGATTTTGGCGGCGCCTATTACCTATTTGTAAGAGGCGGGGCTTACTACTCTTTAACGTAAGTATCGGCAAGTCCTGGCGCGCTTCCTAACCACATTCCTTCATTTTTGAAGAATACGACATCTCCATGGTGGAAAATACGGCATGCGCCAAAATTGGATCCGCCCGCGTCATAAATATAGTTGTTGTAGGTGACAAGGCCTAGTGGATCATTCATTGGATCGAAAGTCACTTCGGGAGGAACTTCTAAAACCATTTGAGCTCCTTTTACAAAGACAAAATAGTCGATGCTTGGGTCGCTTTTGGCAATTAGAAAGGCTTCCTTAAGTGTGATTCCCCGCTCAACTCTCATAGCATTTGAGTAGTCGGACCCTTTGTATTGAGCTGTATTCGGTTGGAATTTGAATTCGTTGACGCTGATTTTTTCGTGAATTTCAGTTTTCGGTGGTATGTAATCCATAGGAATTCTCCTTTTTGGGTTAGAGAAACTTGCCTCGAGTCTTATTTTACTTGAACGCTAATTGGAGTGCTTTCGGTGCCGGCGGAGCTAAATGATGTGACAGAATAGAGAGTCGTAACTCCTGCCGCTCTATTGTGATCCTCATATTCAAAGGCACCATCATTCAAAGTGGCAATTTTGGCTCCATCGCGATAAACATAATAGCCTACTACGGGAGAAGTTGGAGCTTCCCAAGTTAATAAATTGAATAGCTCGGTTTGAATGACAAAGTCATTAGTTACCTGTTTGCCTGTGAGATTTCTTGGTATTCTAGATGTCGTGGGGGAAATCGTAATCCCAGAGGGCATTGTACCCACTCCGGTCGAAAAAGGCGATCCTGCGATAGCTGTAAAGGTGGGGCTAGTCGCATCGAGCACCGAGATATTGTTGGTTGTAAAATTAGATACATACACACGTGTTCCGGTGGAATTAACTACAATTCCTATGGGACCTGTAACCGCTCCAGCTGAAAACGGCGACAATCCAATAGGCGCGAGAATGGCGCTGTTCGCATCGAGTACTGAGACGTTGGAGCTCCCATAATTAGCAGTATAGATGCGCGTTCCATCGGGGCTAATCGTAATTCCATATGGCATTGTACCCACTCCGGGCGAAAAAGGCGATCCTGGGATAGGTACAAGATTTTCATCAAACACTGAGATAGAATTGCTCCCAAAATTTGCTACATACACGCGCGTTGCCGTGGCCACAATCCCATTCGGAGTTATGCCGCCGGTCAGTATAGGTCCCACTAAGGGAGCAAGGGTCATTGCGTCTAGCTTGTAGATAGTGTGGGCAAAATTGTCTGTAACATACAAAGAGTTTCCGGCTGGGTTGATCGCAATAGCAGATGGGTTTATCCCCCCGAAAGGAGTAGGAACTCCTATGATAGCAAGGGTAGTCGCATCTAGTTTAGTGACGGTTTGGCTATTGAAATTGGTTACATACACAAACGTTCCAGCGGCGTTAATCACAATTGCATATGGCATTAGGCCCATAGGGCCGCCGGTTGAAAAAGGCGATCCTGCGATAGGTGCAAGGGTCGTTGCATCGAGCACCGAGAGGGAGTTGCTGCCGTCATTTGTAACATACACGCGTGTTCCCTCGGGGTTGATCGCAATACCAAATGGGGTTGTACCTACTCCGGGCGAAAAAGGCGACCCTGCGATAGGTGCAAGGGTTGTTGCGTCAAGTGCTGAGACGCTGCCGCCGCCATTAGCTGTATACACGATCTCTGCTGCAAAGGTGTAAGCAGAGTGGGTTAGTAGAAAAACAAGAGAGAAAAATAGCTTCATCACAGCACCTTGTTAAAGAACTTCTTTAAGGGTAAGTTAACCATTCATTTTATGCACGGATTGAAAAATTTAGGAAATTGATCTAGAGTGGCTGGATGAAAATTGAAGAACAGCTAAAGTCCGAAGTCGCCCGCTACTGGAACCAAGCTTCCTGCGGCACCGATCATATTCAAGAAGAGAAGTTTTCTAAAGAATATTTCGAGAAAATCGAAGCGCACCGCTATGCGGTGGAGCCGGAGATCTTTTCATTTGCCCAATTCACCCGATTTGCTGGCGCCAAGGTGCTAGAGGTCGGGATTGGCGCGGGGACCGACTTTCTCCAATGGACTCGCGCAGGCGCTCTTACCTATGGGATCGATCTAACGGAAGAGGCTCTTGAGAATGTGCGGCATCGGCTTGCGATTTATGGGCTAAAGGCGCAAGAGATTCGGGTCGCTGATGCGGAAAATCTCCCCTTCGCAGACAATTCATTTGATCTCGTCTATTCATGGGGTGTGATCCACCACTCGCCAAATACAAAAAAATGTTTGGAAGAGATTATCCGCGTTGTAAAGCCTGGCGGATCGGTGAAAATCATGATCTACAATCGGAGATCGTTGGTTGTTTTTTACCGCTATTTGAAAACGGCTCTTTTCAAGGGAAAACCATTTCGCACCTTAAGCAATGTCCTCTTTTATGATATGGAGAGCTTGGGAACGAAAGGGTATACGATGAAAGAGGCGAGAAGCCTTTTGACAGGGCTGCCTGTAGAGATTCAAGAGATCAAATCGACTGTATCGAGCCACGATCTTATGAAAGCCAAATCAAAATTTGCCCAATTTTTCGCCTACGCGGCTGCGGCCCTATTTGGATGGGATCGATGCGGGTTTTACATGACGTTGGAACTGAAAAAAGTTGACTAATCTAGAATCGTTTTTTGCTAAACGGATACTTAAAGACGCTTTTACAGAAGAGAGGGCTCTCTTTTTGGAGAGTCTGATGCGGGTTTCCCGCGAAGGACATCTTTGCTGGCAAACTCCAGAGTCTATTGATCTCCCCTTAACTATTATCGAGGATGGAAAAGACCTCCTTCCTAAAACACCCGTTGTGCGGCAAGGAAATCGATACTACCTGCAGCGGAATTGGGTTTTTGAAACCTATCTTTTAGATCAGGTAAAACGGCTAAGGAATGCGCCGCCCCCTCCGTGCCATGATAAAACTGTATTTGAAACGGAGTTAGCTTTGGCAAAACTCCAGCCAATGCAGAAAAATGCGGTTGAATCCGCCTTTCAAAACTGTTTTTCGATCATCTGCGGAGGACCAGGTACAGGGAAAACTTATACAGCAGGAGTTCTTGTTCGTCTTCTTTTAGCATCGAAGACCAAAGAAAAGTATAAGGTCGTTCTTGCTGCGCCAACAGGTAAAGCCGCATCCCATTTACAGTCGATTTTGGGAACGGGTATTCAGGCAACGACTCTCCATCGGCTCCTCCGGCTGACACCGGGAGAAACCCGCCTATTCTCAGAGAGAAAAATCGATGCCGATCTCGTGATTGTGGATGAGGCCTCGATGCTCGACGTCCCCCTTTTAGCTCAACTTTTAGAGTCGATCGGGAATGAGACCCGTCTTGTACTGATGGGAGATCCAGATCAATTGCCGCCTGTTGAAGCGGGTAGTATTTTTTCGGAGATGGCAGAGCTATTTGGCATCCGCTTGCAAACATCCATGCGGACTGAGGACTCTGGGCTCCACGCCCTTGCAGCCAAAGTAAATAATGGCGAATCGATCGATAGCTCCTATCTATTAAACTGGCCGTTTGATGGATCTCTTGCCCTAAAGCTTTATGAGAAAATCGCTCCCCGTTTTTCATGGGATGATCCAGATCCAGCAAGAGAGCTAAAAGAACTCGACCGATTTCGCGTTTTGGGAGCCCTCCGGCAGGGTCCATTTGGCATTGACGCTCTAAACCGGCAGATTGTCCATGAAATGAGCCGGCGCATCAGGGCTGGGCAATGGTGGGCTATTCCGATCATGATCACGAGCAATGATCCTCAGCAAGATCTCTATAACGGCAGCTGCGGAGTTCTGATTGGGAAAAGCCGGGGCGGTGTCTTTTTGCGGGATGGAACTGCCTATTTTCCACAAATGGTGCCCTACAAAAAGCTTCCCCCGTTTGAAACAGCTTTTTGCCTTTCGATACACAAGAGCCAGGGAAGCGAATTTGAAAACGTGCTCGCCCTATTTCCAAGCGGAAGCGAGAACTTTGGCAGAGAGGCCTTTTACACCGCAGTGACAAGGGCCAAAAAGAGGGTCGAAATCGTAGCGGATGAATCTGTGATGAACGCCATGTTGGTCAAACGGTCGTTAAAAACATCGGGATTTACCGATCGGTTTTGATTGGAAAGAAATGAGCCTCAGGCTTTATAGTCTTCTTCTTTAAAAAAAGAACTTGCATGACACCTGTTTCTCCTCCTCCATCAAACACTGAAAAAGTGACCACTTTTGTCGTCAAATGGGCTCCTCGAGCCATTGCAGTTGCTATTGGCGGTTATTATGGCCTTGGAATTGCCTATGAAATGGGCCTAATGGCCTTAATAGATCAAGTTGCGATCCAAGCGATTAAGCATGTTCTCGGGTACGCAGGAATAGGCGCTATGATGCCTACGGTCCAGTGGTACTCGGCCTGGGGTGCGCGCATTGCATTTGGCGTCGTGGCTGGTGTTATGTATGATCTTACTGAGAAGGGAATAAAGGCCTGCTGGGATCGGTTATCCGAAAACAGGCCATTTTGCGCTTGGGGTTAGAGCTCAAGTTTAAAAGAAGGACTTATTCCTTGGAGATAAGCTAAAGCGGTTGTTCCAAGTTTTGTAGCTGAATCTAGAGCGCCCTGGAATGTAAAGCCAGGCTTTAGTGCGAAAGGCGTTGCTGCAGAAGCTGCGCCAGCGAGAAGCCAAAAAACTCCCATTTTTTTACTTCCAGCGCGGAATGCATTTGGAACAGCCCATATGATGCTTAAGGCTGCGTTAATATCTGGAAGGTTGTCTTTTCCAAATTTAATTGCTTCGTTCGCTGTTTGAATAAGAGTGGTTTTAATTGGCTCATAATTTTCTGCGGCAAAGCTTGCAGCTTGGTTCGCCGCATCAGCTAGAATTTTTGTTCCTGCTTCAGTCTGACTTGTGAGAATGAGGGCTGATGCAATGAGTGCAATTTTACCGCTGTGATTGAAAAGACCGCGCACCATTCTTGAACAAAGAGAGGCCGCGGCTTCAGGGCGAGCAGCAGGGGCAGGGATATTGATTCTGACTAGAATGTGATCTGGCCTGCCTACATCTGGAGCGGGTAAATCGAATTTTGAGGATCCTCTAGATCCATTAAAGGTTACTGATGCCATATTATATCCTTAATTATTAGTTAATATGCGGATATTATAGCACAATTATGGTGGCTGAATCAATTTGAAAGGCCCTCAAAAAAAGTGTTTGAGGGCTATGAATTACTTAGAGCAGCGTGCTGTGAGGCGTGCTTTTGTGCGGGCCGCTTTATTGGGCTTGAAAATACCGCTCTTTACGCCTTTGTCCATCAGGCTGTAGATTGCATTCAATTTTGTTTTTACCGCTTCTGGAGCATCTTTTTGTGTGAGAGAGCTCTCGAGAGTGCGGATAGATGTGAGAACAGATGCGCGGTATGAACGGTTGCGCAGGCGTGTTTTTTCACTCTGTAAATCTCTTTTTAAAGCGGAAGGTTTTTTGACTTTAGCTTCTACTTTCTTGTCTTCGGCCATGTTTCCCCTGAGTTGCGAATATTAAATGCTATTAATATAATCCCTCTCTTAAAATTCGTAAAGGCTTGAATGAAGATCCAGCTCTTTTTCTTCTTGGGTGTGTGTGCGATCACCCTCCATTTTTCCATCCTATTCGGCAGAGATGCCTACCGCTACTTCTCCCTAAATGAGGGGGCTAAGGCCCGCATTCTCCAATGGGAAATCGTCGAAATCAAGAATCGGTATGCGTTGACGGCAGACTACACCTTCGAGGCTCAAAATAAGAGTTGGCTTGGCGCTTTTACGCTGATGCCTCCCCACTATTTAAATGAAATGGCGGCCCTTTCGGCCCTAAAGGAGCGGGCCAAAGAAAACTGGACCGCATGGCATAATGGCAAAAATCCGCAAATTTCAGCCCTGGAAAAGAGCTTTCCAACGGGATTGTTGGTCCGGACGCTCATCTGCTATGGCGTGCTTGCTTACTTTTTTGCACTAAAAAGAAAAGTTGAATCGGTCTATTAATAAAAACTTCTTAAGTTTCTATAAATCTGTAGACGGCGTATAATTCTTTGAAACAAAGATGGGTTTTTTATGTATTATGCGAATTCAAGTGAGTATTTCGATATTTCCATCGGCCCTCAGCCTGATAATACTTTTCAGGCCCGCCTGCTTTGCCTCAAAGATTTCTTGAAACGGTGTGCGATATTCCCATTCGCCCTGATTGCGAAGGCGTGTAAAACATTATTTAGATTCACTGGCGTCTGTTTTGGCGCTCTATTTGTTTTGATCACTCTGGGCAGCTCATATGGCGCCCGGGCCATGTTTATCGAGCGGATTACCTGTTTTGCCAAAGATTTGGCAGACTGGGTCCTTTTGCCGCTTGCTCTCCTCCTCTGTTTTCTCAGGTTGCTGTTAGCTCTTCTGATCCATCCAACATTCTATTCTAACGCCGTTTAAGGATTCCCTCTAGGAAGTTCACGTAGGGATTTGCTACGTATCTTCGGAACCATAAAGAGAAGCGGCCAGGCTTCTGATTGGCTTTTTCGGCCTCG
Source organism: Chlamydiota bacterium (assembly GCA_031423235.1). GTDB lineage: Bacteria > Chlamydiota > Chlamydiia > Chlamydiales > SM23-39 > REEB52. Next base: position 23,617 of record JANPFC010000096.1, read on the forward strand.
ATTTCGAGGTTGCGCCATTGTTGCATTGTCAGCGTGTGGTTTTGGAGCGCTCTCGTGAGCCGATCGCCAAAAAAATAGAGGCTGGAATCGAGCTCAATGATTTGCTTCGGGAAAATTTCAGGGTTGAAAGATTTTTTTGGATCCTTAAGGACCTTTTGCAGATCGACTGGCATCTCTTTCCCCTTTTTCGTTCTACGGCCATTGGAAAATATTTCGAACTGATCGTAGGTTTTAGATCTCTTGATCGAGAGGTAGTAGGTGCATCTCTTTCGTAAATACTCTTCCGCGGGCCGGATCACCCGTTTGTTATACCGCTTGTCATCGAGGAGCCAAACCGTCTCGTAGCCGATGGAGCGGTAGTCCCGAATCCGCATCTCCGCCTCTTTTTCAGAAAGCTGCGAGCATTGAATTTCAAAAACAATCTTCTCATTTTCCCAACAAGCGTCGGCCACCCGATTTATTTTAAGGAAGGGTCTTTCGAGTTGGATCGTCCCTTCGGGAAATATTTTTTGGAGATGCAGTTGCGCTAATAGGTGGTCTTCCGTTTTGCTGTAAAGACGGCAGCTTGGAGCGGTTTTCAGGTGATAAAAGTGGTCGAAGCGTCTTCTGCCTCCCCGCTTTTTTACGGGGCCGAAACAGTCGGAACACCAGTAAATTTTTCCAGGAATTGCGTCCGATGCGTGGATGAGATCATCATCGTCAACTGCATAAAGTGCCATAAAGATGTTGCAAATAATCGGATTGGTTATATGATATTGACAGAAAGAGGGTCCCCCATCCACAATATTTTCGTTTTCATTGAAGATTTTCTCTTTTTTTCATTTTTTAGGAGAGCATGACCGGTACGACTTCTTTTAGCAATCCCCAGCACCAGCAAAAAATTGAAGAATTAGTTGCTATTGCCAAAGAGCAGGGATATCTCACATACGAGGAGATTAACGAAATTCTCCCGATGACTTTCGATTCTCCCGAACAAATCGATCAGGTTTTGATCTATTTGAGCGGGATGGACATTCAGGTATTGAATCAGGCGGAAGTCGAAAGGCAGAAGGAGCGCAAGAAAGAGGCCAAAGAACTCGAAGGGCTTCCCAAGCGCGCAGAAGGAACCTCGGATGACCCTGTCCGGATGTATCTCAAAGAAATGGGATCCGTCCCTCTTCTGACTCGTGAAGAAGAAGTTGAGATTTCGAAAAGGATTGAGAAGGCGCAGATCCAGATTGAAAAAATCATCATGCGTTTCCGATATTCGATCCGCGAAGCGATCTCGATTGCAACTTATTTGATCGGAACGAAAGAACGTTTTGACAAGATCATCGCAGAAAAAGAAGTGGCAGATAAAGCCCACTTCCTCAATTTGCTCCCAAAACTCTGCGATTTGATGAAGGTGGAAGACTCGCTTCTTGAGCAGCTTCTGATTGAAGGGCGCGACCCGAACTTGAAGAAAGAGACCCGCGCGCAGCTCATGGAGAATGTTGAGAAGTGCCGGATTCGCGCGCAGGCCTATTTGCGCAGATTCTGCTGCCGCCACAATATCATTGAAGACTTCGGCGAAGTGATTCTTGCAGCTTATGATCGATTCCTGGCGCTTGAAAAAGAGATCCAAGAATTGACTCCGCGCGCTGAGAAAAATAAATTTGCAGCCGGAAAACTTGCAGCTGCCAAGAGAAAACTCTACAAGCGAGAACTCGCGGCTGGGCGCAGTCTCGAAGAGTTCAAGAAAGACGTTCGCATGCTTCAGCGCTGGATGGATAAGAGCCAGGAAGCGAAGCGGGAAATGGTCGAATCGAACCTCCGGCTTGTTATTTCGATCGCGAAAAAATATACGAATAGAGGCCTCTCCTTCCTTGACCTGATTCAGGAAGGGAACATGGGCCTAATGAAAGCGGTCGAGAAATTCGAATACCGCCGCGGTTATAAGTTCTCCACATACGCTACATGGTGGATCCGTCAGGCAGTTACACGTGCTATCGCCGATCAGGCCCGCACGATCCGTATTCCGGTTCACATGATCGAGACCATCAACAAAGTTCTTCGCGGCGCGAAGAAATTGATGATGGAAACGGGACGGGAACCGACACCGGAAGAGCTTGCCAATGAACTTGGCCTCACTCCAGAGCGTGTCAGAGAAATTTACAAGATTGCCCAGCACCCGATTTCGCTCCAGGCGGAAGTGGGCGACGGCGGCGAGAGCCAATTCGGCGACTTCCTCGAAGATACAGGAATCGAATCTCCTGCTGAAGCTACTGGTTACGCCATCTTGAAAGATAAGATGAACGAAGTTCTTTCGACCTTAACGGATCGAGAGAGAACAGTTCTTATCGAGCGCTTTGGCCTCCTTGATGGAAAGCCAAAAACACTCGAAGAGGTTGGAGTCCGATTTAAAGTCACGCGCGAGCGTGTCCGCCAGATCGAGGCAAAAGCCCTTCGGAAGATGCGCCACCCAACCCGAGCGAAACAACTTCAAGCCTTCCTCGACCTCCTCGAAGGTGAGTAGGCCGCAGTTTTGGGCGCTTTGAACACGCCCAAAAACTGATTCTTCAGTCTAAATGTAAAGCGGCTTTACATTAAGAGTTTTTGCGGAAGATGACGGCGCGGATACCGTTGGTTGGGCTTAGCTCAAACACTTCGTGCCGGTAGGATTTTTTTGACAAAAAGCCCGGCTTCGAAACAACTTTTTCTCCGTCGAAATAGCCTAAGTGGACGGGAAGGTCATTGGCGTCAAGATAAACGAAGAGATCGTTCTTCTGCGGAGTCTCCCCCGTGATCCGGTAGTCCCACTTCTGAAGCATGCGAACAATTGTTTTCATCGGTCTATCGCTCTCCAACGGCTGAAAAATGTAGTCCTTAGCCCTTGTCTCGCCCGTTCGTAAAAGAGCGTAAGACATGCAGTTGATGTTCGCAGCATCGACTCCAACCCTTTTAGGATCGACTCCAAAATGCTCAAAATCCTCTTTAGTAAACGCCACTCTTTCCTCTGCAATCTTCAGCCCGGCCTTTAAATAACAGAAGTCGAAAGCTTCTGCCGACTTTTCAAGACCCCAGCCGTCTATCTCGGTCCCCACTACTGGATCTTCTTGAGCGCCGATGAATTGTATTGAAATAGGAAGAGGCTCTCTAATAAATACCGGTTTTCCGAGCTGCTTTGCAAAGGCCTCCAAATAGGCAAAAGCCAAATTGCGGCAGACTTTTTCTCTCCCCGCATCCAGCCCTGTATTTAGCAAAAGCGTTTTCATTCTCTCTCCGATCTCCTTCGCTTCGCCCCTAATGTTGGTGATGTATCTCTCTTTGATGTCTTCGACTGTGCGTTCGGGATTGACGCAGAAAGGCATCGGAGTTTCTCTGAATCTCCTTTTTGCTGCATCGACAATCCCTTTGATCAAATCGTTCTGCATCGCAGTAAATATGCTGATTATATAGCGCGAGGTCGATCCAGAAGGTTCATAAGCCGGTTTATACTTGCAATTTTCAGTGCGTACGAGGTTCGAATCCCATTGTCTTAAACTCAATGCTGCCATGATCTAACCTATTTATTGATTGAAGAATATGAATTTGGAGCGTAGCGGGATCGAACCGCTGACCTCAACAATGCCATTGTTGCGCTCTACCAACTGAGCTAACGCCCCAGATATTGGGAATAGGACATATACACAAACTACCTGAAGGATCGGCCTTTTGGCGGGATTGAAAGCTGCCGACAAATCTACTAAAAAAAAGGGGCCGTATTGGGAATAATGTCCCCTTTTTTTTAGTCGATTTTCGGCGCTTTGAACCCGCCCAAAAACCGATCCTTCAGGTAGTTTGTGTATAAATTCTAGGCTGTTTCCCTATTTTGGTTCAAGTAGTACAATGATCCAAAAAGGGTAATAAAATGTTCTTTCATGATGTGAGTGAAGCGCCGCCAGATCCGATCTTTGGCCTCTTGGGCGCATTTAACGCCGATGTCCGCAAAGAAAAAATCAACTTAATGGTCGGAATTTACAAGGACGATCATCTGAAGGCGGAATTGCTCAATTCTGCGAAAAAGGCTAAAGACGATATCTTGAACCAAGACTTGATGGCCGATTACTTGCCAATCGATGGTCTGGCCGAAATGGTCGAATTGCTGGGCCCTTTGGTGTTTGGAAATGGATGGCAGGACGCGAGGGGACGAATTTATGGCGCTCATACAACGGGCGGCACGGGAGCTTTGCGGGTCGGCGCCGAGTTTTTGGCTCAAGAAATTTCTAAAGTAGTCTATGTCTCCAATCACACTTGGCCGAATCACCGCTCCGTTTTAGAACGGGCTGGCTGCAAGGTCGAAAATTATCCGTACTATAGCAGAGACAAAAAGGGGTTTGATTTCGAGGCGATGGAGGCATTTTTATCGACGATGCCAGAAAAATCGGTGGTCCTGCTTCATGCATGCTGCCACAACCCAACCGGCTGCGATCCGACAACTGAAGAATGGAGAAAACTCTCCAAAATCATGAAGGAGAGGCGCCTCTTTCCCTTTTTTGATTTCGCCTATCAAGGGCTGGGCGATGGCCTAGATAAAGATGCGGAAGCGGTTCGGATTTTTATGCATGATGGCCACGAGATGGCCATCGCTTATTCCTGCTCAAAAAACTTCAGCATGTACTGCCAAAGAGTCGGCGTCCTGTATGTTGTGAGTGAAAATGCGGCTGTGAAGACGAGGGTCGGTAGCCAAGTGAAGAGAATCATACGTGCGATCTACTCGAATCCGCCCGCGCATGGGGCAAGGATTGTCGCAGAGGTGTTAAAGCGGCCCGATTTGCGGCAGATTTGGGAAAAGGATTTAGAGAGAATTCGGCACCGATTGAATTTAATGCGCGAGACTCTGATTCAGCGCCTCATCGGAAAGGCCAAGCATATGGATTTCGATTACTTGAGAGGGCACAAGGGGATGTTTTCCTTTGTCGATTTAAATAAACACCAAGTGCAAAAGCTAATTGAGAAATTTGCAATCTACATGACCGATAATGGACGGATCTCGGTTGCCGGACTTACAACAAAGAATATCGATTACGTGGTTAACAGTTTGATTTCCGTATGCGTAGAACAGTAAAATACCCATTTTTGGCATTGGCCGTTTTCCTATTTTGCTGGATCAACTTGCCTAAAGGCGTTTCTGATCGGATCCGTTCGCTTGCAGCAGCCCCGTTTAGCCGCCGTTCTTTCGAAAGCTACTCAGATGAGGTTTCTCGCCTTGAGCTTGAAAATCGGGCTCTAAGAGCGCAAATTGAGCCAGTCTATGAGTGGGTCCTATACGACAAAAGGATCTCTGAGCAGTTGGAGTTTCTAAAGGGCGCTGATAAGAAGGAATTTTGCCAAAGAAGGGCTGCTCATCTCCGAGAGCTTCTGGCCAGTCAGTTATCCTCTCTTCCAGCACAGGTTTCCTATCGAGATCCAAGCTCATGGAGCAGCAGTCTTTGGGTCAATGTCGGAGAGGAAAACAATCGGGCTGTTGGGAAGAAGGTGATTGGGAAAAATAGTCCGGTCCTTGCCGATGGGGCTCTTGTTGGCGTCGTCGAGTATGTTGGCGAGAAGCAGGCGCGGGTGAGGCTTATTACCGATTCGGGACTTTCTCCCTCTGTTCGGGTAAGCAGAGGCGGGCTGCAGAATAGGGAGCTGGCTCATCAATTGAACGCTTTAGCCAAGCAATTAGAGAAAAGGGACGACCTATTTCCAACTGCTGCGGAAAAAGAGGGCTTCTTAAGTCAGGTAAAGAGTCTTGCCAAGAGCACCGGTGTCCAGTGGGAAGATGGGTATCTGGCTAAAGGGGAAGTTCATGGTAGCAGCGCTCCATTTTGGCGCTCGCGGGGGCCCACTTTGCGCGGAATCGGTTTTAACTTCGATTATCCGGACGATGAGGGTTCAGCGAGGGAGCTCCGAGGCTCTGTTCCTATATTGAAGGAGGGAGATCTGCTGATTACTTCTGGACTGGATGGGGTATTTCCTCCGGGTCTTCAAGTGGGAACTGTTGCCCAAATCGATCCGCTGAAAGAAGGGAGCTACTCGTATGAAATCGAAGTGCGCCCAACAGCGAGCAATCTCAACGATCTGCAGACTCTTTTTATCCTTCCTCCAGTTGGAGAGTAGTCATGATTGAACTAGATGTTAAGAAAGCTCAATGCAAGATCGATGGGATCGCTTATCCGATGATTGGGTTTGGCACTTGGCCCTCAACTGGCGATACTTGCAAAAAGGCCGTGTCAGAGGCGATTAAGACGGGTTATCGGATTATCGATACCGCAACGCTATATAAAAACTTCGAGCCGATTGCAAAGGCGCTTGCTGGTCACGACCGGCGTGAGTTCTATCTCATTTCAAAAGTTTGGCACGATCAGCATCTCCCCGATGATTTAACGAAAGATTTGGAGACTACGCTAGCTGAACTGAAAATCGATTATCTCGATGCATATCTTCTCCACTGGCCGAACAGCGCCGTTCCTATCGAGAAAACCCTTGGAGCAATGGATGCTCTTAAAAGGAAAGGGAAAATCCGCCAAATAGGGCTTAGCAATGTAACTGCCAATCATTTGAAAAAAGCGCTGAAAGTCGGTGTCCCCATCACCTGGGTTCAAGTAGAGATGCATCCCGATTTTTGCGATTTCAATCTTCTCGAGTTTTGCAAGCGCCATTCGATTCATCTGCAGGCTTGGCGTCCTCTTGGCAAAGGGGCGTTGAAAGATGATGTAATGCTCGCTGAAATTGGGAAAAAATATAAAAAGTCAGCCTGTCAGGTTGCCCTTAGATGGATTTTACAGCATGGATGCTTCCCATTGCCGGGCAGCAAGAGTAAAGAGCACATTCAAGAAAATTTCGATGCAGCCGATTTTTTTCTTTCTCGCGAGGAGATGGAAAAAATGGATAAACGGGCCTCAAAAGGGACCCGTTTTCGTGCAAGCAAAGAGATCGGAATGGGCTTCGATGATGAATTCGACTTCACTTACGAAGAGTGCTGGCCTTCTCATTCAATTTCGTAGATGAGAGTGACGTTGGCTGTAATGGAAACCTCTCCCGGCTCAATCGGGGGCGCTGCTTCTGCTGATCTGGCAAATGAGGCGATATTGAGGTGGGGAGAGCTCACTTGCGTGTGGTTGAGTGTGATAGATAGGACCCGACCTAGACGGACACCGGTTGATCCGGCGATGGCCTGAGCATCTTTCACCGCATTTGATCCAGCTGCAGCTAGCGCTTCTGTCCAATAATCCCTCGAATTGCGGAGTCCGAACTTGATGTCGGTGATGCTATTGGCTCCAGCTCTATTTGACATGTCGATGATTTTGCCAGCCATGTCGAGTTTCGGCGTGTGGATCAGAATTGTGTTGGTCACTTCATACCCGTTGATGCTTGGCTTCCAATTTTCCGGTGGATTTTTCGGATAGGGAGTATAGGTTGGGTTGATCGAAAAGTGGCTCGTTTCATAATCTCCTTTGGTGAGATTTAGACTTTCCAAATTGGCAACTACGCCTTGCATTTTGTAATTGTTTTCTGCGAGAGCCTCTTCAGCCGTCATGCCGAGAGTGACCACTCCAATTTTGAGCTGCAGTTCATCTGAAGGTTTCATGATGGTGGCAGAGGCGCTCAAAGTGAGTTTGGGTACGTCTTGACTTACAGCGTCAGCTGAAAGAAATGGGAGTAGTGCGGCGAGTAAAATAGGTATCAGTTTCATAAGTCGGCTCCTGTAAAAGGCGAGAGTCTACCTTATGCAGGCCAAATCTGTCTTCTATCAACTTCGGTAAAATATGTTTCTTTTTGTTTTCTTGAAAAGCCATAGACTTAAAGTAAATCTTTTTTATACATTTAGTGCCCCTTAGAAACTGAAGTTCAAATTTAAGGTGGCGATATGGAAATCGACAGACTTGATGATTTTGATACGCAATATCAATCCGAATTCGAATTGATACTGCCCAATTGGAATGGGCATGAGATCAAATGGCTCTTTGGTTGGGGAATACCGCTTCATGAAAAACTACAGCAGCACTCAGCAAGCGTATCTTTAATTCATAAAACTATCAGCATATGCTTCTCTTCGAATACCGGCGCAAAAACCCAAACGGTTACCGAGCCATACTTAAACGTTGAGCAATCCAAAAAGGATGCTTGGGCTCCAGCAA
>JANPFC010000097.1:0-27355 GCA_031423235.1 Chlamydiota bacterium
CGCAGATTCTTTTGTCTCGTTCTCGTTTGTGTTGCGCTATGAGCTGAGCCCGCTCAGCATCGCTTAAGAAAATCATGCTCAATATTTTGCATGTCAAGCCAAATTTTTATCGAACCGATTCTTGAATCACGAACGGTATAAGTCTTGAAGAACTGCTTGGTTGAGGGCTGTGGGATTTGCATGAGCATCATACTTTCCCAATCTCAAATTTTGTCTGACTACTGAAGCCATCCTTTCTCCTCTTATTTGATCGACATAGAGGCGGCTTACTCCTGCGGCCACACCGCAGACTACCCTTTCTTTCCACTTCGGCAAAAGGTGACTGCTCTCAAATTTTGCTATCTCTAAGGAGCGCCGATAAATTTCATTTGTGGCCGCTTCTAGACGAGTTCTCTGTGAAATACGGGAAATAGGAGGGTGATATAAGACGACATCTGTAGAATTAACGGAACTTAATGAATGCGTCATGATTAATTACAAAAGATGAGTTGCTGTTCATGTTTAATTATATCAATTTTGGTTTTAAGTGTAAATTGTTTTCGTGATAATGCGGGATTTGGGGATTGCAACTTGAGGGTGCTAATTTCCGGGATTATTTGTGGTGGAAGATTAGTTTAAACGCAAAGAAGATTCATCATTTCCTTTGCGTCTTTCTTTCTTATTTGCTGTGGCGGATCTTGCTGTTCTTTATGCCATAGGCAAAATAGATCGCGAATCCGATAATCAGCCAAAGAATCATCTGTACCCAAGTAACTGCTGGCAGGAAGAACATTTGTCCTATGCAAGTGACAATTCCAAGGATAGGTATTAATGGCACAAACGGAACTTTAAAAGTTCTCTTGAATTCGGGATGGGTGTGGCGAAGGATCCAGACTCCCAGGCAAACAATGGCAAAGATGAAGAGGGTCATCATTGATACCAGCTGGCCTAGGATCTCGACGGGAAATAGTCCGGCAAGGAACATGGCCGCAACGGTTGTGATGATCGCAGCTGTGATGGGCGTTCTGTATTTGTTGTGGAGCTTGCAAAAGGGCTTTGGCAGGAGGCCGTCTTTTCCAATAGCGAGGAAAATGCGGGTTTGGCCGAGAAGCTGCACGAGCACGACCGATGCGAGGCCTGCGAGAATGGCGATTTTCACAATGGATGCCACCCAGAAAAAGGATGGTCCCATCGCGTCGAGGGCGACGGCAATCGGGTCTGCAACGTCTAGGAGCTTATAGCTGACAATACCTGTCAGAATGGCTGAGACAATGATGTAAGCTACAGTGCAAATGATGAGGGAGCCAAGTATGCCTCTTGGAAGGTCTTTTTGCGGGTTTTTTGCATCTTGCGCGAGCGTTGCAACAGTGTCAAAGCCTATGTAGGCAAAGAAGACGAGTCCTGCAGCGCGCATAATTCCAGTCCAGCCAAAGTCGCCGAAGTGGCCTGTATTTTCAGGAATAAATGGGGTCCAATTCTCCGGATTAATGTGGGAAAGGCCGAGAATCACGAAGAGAAAGACGGTGCACAATTTGATGACAACCATGATGCTGGTGAAGTGGGCGGCGGCTTTAATTCCTATCGAGATCATGATGCCGATAAATAGGACTAGTAGGACGGCGGGGAAGTCGATAACCGATCCGGTCAGCGACCATCCATGGCCCACATCATAATGAAAGGGGGCTGAGGCGAGCCAGTCGGGGACAAAAAGCCCCCAGTCCTTTAGGAAACTCTTTAAATACCCCGACCAGCCGGCAGCGACGGTTGAGGCAGAGAGGAGATATTGACCTGTGACCGACCAGCCGATAATCCAGGCTGGGAGCTCTCCAAGAGCTACGTAGGCATATGAATAAGATCCGCCCGCAATCGGGATGAGCGATGAGAGTTCTGCATAGCAGAGGCCGGCAAAAACGCAGATGATCGAGGCGAGGACGAATGAGAGGACAATCGCTGGGCCCGCGTATTCAGCGGCGGCTTTCCCGGTGATGACGAAAATACCCGCTCCGATAATGGCGCCGATACCGATTACGATTAACTGAAACCACCCTAAGTGGCGCTTTAAACCATGATTCTCTTCATCGATTTCGATAAAGTCTGCTTTCAGAGGCTTGCGTAGAAATAGTTTTTTCAACATGTTTCTATGGATATCAGATTATCCAAGGCCATGTCTAGTGATTTTTTTAAAGATGTGACCTCGGACAGTGTCCGAGGTCGAAGAATAAATTACGATGTGTGCGAGATAAATTCGCAGACGAGCGGGATATTGATTGGAATAGGAAGCGGTACTTGGTCGAGCTCAGGAGACGCGAGCAATCTACCAGAGAACTTGTCCCCTTCGAGTTCAAGATATCCAGGAACATCGCGGCCGATATTCTCTTGCGCTGCCAGGATCGGCTTCATTTGGCGGGATGCTGGGCGGACAGATACTGTCATGCCTGGCTTCACGATAAATGAGCGGCGGTCCACTTTTTTGCCATCGACCTGAATGTGGCCGTGGGAAACAAGCTGCTGAGCTCCAAAGATAGAGTTGGCAAGGCGGAGGCGGTAAACTACGTTGTCTAGGCGGCACTCGAGCTGTTCGATGAACATAGTCGCTGTGTGGCCTTTGCGGTCCAAAGCTTTCTTATAGGCGTTGACCAGCTGTTTTTGGCTGATCATGCCGTATACGGCTTTCAGCTTCTGGCGCTCATCAAGTTGGAGGCCGTAGTCAGATTTCTTCTTGCGCTTCGCACCATGCATTCCCGGAGGATGCTGTTTGTGAAGCATAGGGTTGCGCGCTTTGCCAAAAATGTTTGCGGCAAATTTGCGGGCGATGCGGTTTTTAGGTCCTCTATAACGAGCCATTAGGTTCTCCGAAAAATATTCGATTTAAAGCATGACAGTGTAGCGAAGGGGGAAATATTTGGCAAATTTAATTGCCAGTATCCCGCTCCATGGAGTATAAATTATGGGTACTTATGGAATATAAAGTTTTAGCTTACTACAGCATTGTCAAGATCGACGACCCTCAGGCCGAGGTGGCTCGGCATAAGGAATTTTTTAGCACGCGCGATTTCAAATGCCGGATTTATATCTCTGAGCAGGGGATCAATGGCCAGGCAAGTGGAAGAGCCGACCACGCTGATGAATATATGGCATGGATGGCCTCTAATAGCCATTTTAAAGAAATGCCTTTCAAAGTGCATAGCTCCCACGAACACGCCTTCCCGAAGACAACGGTGAAATACCGCAAGCAGCTAGTCGCTGTCGATTGCGAGGTTGATTTCTCGAATGTGGGCGACCATGTCTCTCCTGAAGAGTGGAAGAATATGCTCGAAAAGCGGACTGAAGAGACGATCGTGCTCGATGTAAGAAATGACTACGAGTGGAAGATCGGCCGTTTTGAGGGCTCCGAGCTCCCCGAATTGGAGACTTTTAGAGAATTTCCAGCCTACGCGAAGAAGCTGAAAGAGGCGCGCGATCCAAAAACGACTTCCGTGATGATGTACTGCACTGGCGGGATCCGCTGCGAATTTTTCTCGGCATTGATGAAGAAAGAAGGCTTTGAGAAAGTTTATCAGCTTAATGGCGGGGTCATTAATTACGGCCTGAAAGAGGGCGGAGAGCACTGGGAAGGGAAATTGTTTGTCTTTGACGACCGGCTCGCTGTGCCGCTTGCAGAAGATGCGGCCCCTATTAGCGGCTGCACCCATTGCAGCGTGCCAAATGACGTCTATTTCAATTGCGCGAATATGGATTGCAATGAGCTGTTTTTGTGCTGCCCTGACTGCGTAAAGGCTCACAAAGGGTGCTGCTGTGCCGAGTGCGAGAGCGCAGAAAGACTCCGCCCCTATCAGGAGAGCGCAAAGCCCTTCAGAAGATGGAGCCACGAAGAAAAGCTAAATTGGAAGAATGGATCATCTCAATTACCACATTGAGAAGAAAGGCCATTCGCTTCTCGTTAAAATTCAGCAGCAAGGGAGCAGGCGTGTTCTATATCTCGATACTCTAAAGGCGGTTGCCCAAGAGAAAGATCGGGAAGCGCTTGCTCTTCTTATACAAATTCATCTAAAGACCACCCGCAGTCCCGATACACTCACCTTCGAGCGGATTGAAATTCCTCCGAGTTTTGTCAAGGAGGCGCTCACCCTCATGCGGAAAACGGGAAGGATGTTCGGCGAAGTGGAATCTCCTGTAGAAAAGCCGCTCTCAGTGCTGCCGCTTCTTAAACTGAAAGATACGAGCGGATGTTTTGCCGATCTCTGGATGGATTATGAGATCGATGAGGTGGAATTTCACGATTTTGCTCCCTCAGTCAAAGGGCGTCCTCGGTTAAAGAAATTTGAAAAGCAGTGGGAAAAAGATCTCCTCGATGCGGGCTTTGAAAATAAAATAGTCGGTAATTCCCAATATTACTGTTCAAAGGAGCGGGTGAAAGAGACTTTGCATCTGCTCCTGGAGTTAGGCTGGCAAGTTCGCGACGCTTTTGGAAAAAGTGTAACGAAAGAAATCGATGTCCGCGAAGAGAAAGGGCGGATTGCTGTCCGGGGAAAGATTCGGGGGATGATCGATCTCAAACTCCAGATGGATGGGGTCTGGGAGGGGGATGTTCTCTACTTAAGAAAAAGCCAAGTGGGCTCTGTACTGCCTCTTCTGGGAGGATCTTCTGTCCAGTGGGAAGAGCCTTTGCTTCGTCTCGCCGAGGGGCTGAAGCAGGGGGCCCTGCTGGAAACGGCTCTTCCCGATCCCATTTTCAACGGAAAGCTCCTTCCGTATCAGCAAAAAGGGGTCGATTGGCTCAGCTTTCTTTATAAGTGGGGGTTTTCTGGACTCCTTGCCGATGAGATGGGACTAGGAAAAACTGTCCAGGTACTGGCATTTCTTTCCCGGCTAAGGACAAATTTGCCGGTTCTGATCGTAGCCCCTACGTCTCTTCTCTTCAATTGGCGTTCTGAAATCGAGAGATTCCTTCCGGGAAGAGACAATTTTGTTCTGATTTCTTATACCACATTGAGGCTGAATGAGGATGCGTATTCTCAGAAGGAATTTGAGGCGATTGTCCTCGATGAGTCGAATGCGATCAAAACGGCTTCAACTCAAACAGCTCGAGCCGCCTACAAGCTGAAGGGGAGGTTTAAGATCTGCCTCAGCGGTACGCCAATGGAAAACCGGCCTGATGAGATCTGGTCCCAATTCCATTTTCTTATGCCCGATCTGATCGAAAGAAAGATCGAGACTCTAAAACAGCAGATCCGCCCCTTCATCTTGAGAAGAAGAAAAGAGGAAGTGCAGATCGATCTGCCTGAAAAAATCGAGCAGGTCACCTGGATCGAGATGGAAGGGGGACAGAAGGAGCTCTATGAATCTTACCGAAAGGGGATTAAGGTTGATGGGGCGACCCAGATGGAGATTCTGGAGGCTATTTTGCGGCTCCGGCAGATCTGCTCCGATCCCAAACTCGTCGGCAGCGAAGTGGTTGGGGCTAAGCTCCAGCAGCTCATTTCAGATGTTCATGAGGCGCTTGAGCAGAAAAGAAAGATCCTCATTTACAGTCAGTTCACTTCGATGCTCCAACTGATTCAGAAGGAGTTTAAGGACGCTCTCTATTTAGACGGTTCGGTTCCAGCAGAAAAGCGGGGCGAGCTTGTCCGGGCGTTTCAGGAAGATCCCAACTGTTCGATTTTCCTACTCAGCCTAAAGGCGGGAGGAGTGGGATTGAATTTAACGGCTGCGGATTACGTGTTTATCGTCGATCCATGGTGGAATGAAGCGGTTGAGCGGCAGGCGATTGACAGGGCGCATAGAATTGGGCAAAAGAATACGGTTATCGCCAAGCGGTACCTTATGCTAGGCACCGTCGAGGAGAAGATGCTGCAGCTTAAGAGGAAAAAACAGCAAGCTGCAGATCAACTCCTCGATTTCGATGGAGGAAATTTAACTGAAGAAGATCTCTTAAACCTATTGAGTTGAGTCCCAATCGTTTTCGCTCTTCACTTCATTTTTATTGTCTGTTTCAAGCATCTCTAAAGCGGCAGCCTTTAAGGTTTTAAGACCTTCGGCAAATCCGAGAGCTCGGGCCAGGTGCTCGAGGTAGTTCAGCTCAGCAGCTAATTGATCGTTCATCGATTCTAGTTTAGCGATTTTTTTTAGGAGATCTTTGCTTTTCATAACCCACCTTGGTTTCTCTCATAGAATATAGATGCAAAACCCGTGCCACCGATTTTGACTTATTTCCCTTGCCAAAAAAATTGGGATAATGCAAAGGTTGAGGTGTCTTAACCCAGGGGTTTACCAAATGAAAACGAAGTTTGTACTAGTCGCGTGCATCGCAGCTTTCGCTTGCGCATGCCAGCAAAAACCATCAGATGCAAAAATGAATAATGGCAATGGCAATGGTCAGAAAACTATGGACGACCAAAATTTCCAAGATCGCCGCAAAGACATGCAGCAACCTCAAAAAAGATCATCCTGCGGCAGCTGCGAAGCTGAAAAAACTGAGAAAGTTGAAGCTCCGCAAGAGAGCGCAACTGTTGCTACTCCAGAAGTTAAAGTCGAGAAAGCACAGTAATTTTTCCTATCCGGGGCAGGTTACGCCTGCCTCGAATTCAAGCATAAGTTACTCACCACAGAGATAAGATACCACAGAAGAGGCGGGGAGGCCCCCATATGCCTCAACCTGAGAAAGGCAATTCACAGAGTTACACGGAGAGAAGAAGGAGTTGCACAGAGGAAAAAAATATTACTTTCTGGCTTTTTCTCTGCGTAACTTTGATCTATCTCTGTGCAACTCTGTGAATTGTTTCCTGCGCTTTAGCAGCGAGCGATTATACGATTAATCGGCTAAGATCCAACAGCTTGCGATATGTTAGGTTGAGGCCTCCTCGCCTCTGTGGTAAAATCTTACTTCGTAGACACCCTCTCGAATTCAAGCAATCTTCGCTTTATTTCAGGTCCAGCTGTAAATCCACTGATTCTTCCGTCTGAGTGAATCACCCTGTGGCAGGGAACTAGAAGAATATAAGGGTTTCGGCCGCACGCATTGCCGATGGCCCGTGCGCCATTAGGCTTCCCGCAGATTTCTGCGAGCTCTTTATAACTGACTGTTTGTCCAAATGGGATCTTTTCCAAGGCTTTCATTACTTGGCATTGGAAGAGGGTTCCGCATTGTAGATTTAAGGTGGAGGTTTTCCCTTCTGAGTAGTTTTCGAGCCACTCGAGAAGTTCATCATTTGCGCCTGTACAGGAGAAGTGATCGCTGAGTGAGAGACGGGAAGATAAGATCTTCCCGTTCTGGATTTCAATATGAATGGCTACTTTAGGCCCTTTAACGAACTTCTGCATCGCGGAATTCGGAGACAATTCGATCTCTGCTTTCAAGGACTTTGAATTTGTCTGCATTAACCGATTGTCCTTTAAAAAACCATTCCGTGTCGGTGAAGTCTTCAGAGTGGAGCTTAGTAGATCCATGTTTCTTGTCGTTGCGCCATTCAATTTCAGCTGTGAGGTTGCCGAGATCGTCAAAGTGGAACTCGACGCCGTGCTTTTGCCCTTTAATGTAAGGGATGGTAGCGACTTTGGATCCGTTCCGATAGATGGTTTTAGATCCATCTAGGATCCCATGATCCCAATTTAACTCCATAAGCGGTTTGCCAGAGGCGGTAAACTTTGTCTGGGCGCCGTGGAGTTGGTAATTATCGTAATGTGAAACGGTGTGAACTCCGCCGTTTGGATGGAATGTTGAACGGCAGATCATAACACCGTCTCGGATCTCATCGCGGGAGATGAGAAGACCATCTCGGTCCCGTTTCACCCTTTCGCCGAGTCCGCCGGCAACGGTGGCTTCCAGCTCATGCTCAGGCGTATAGTACTTCGCTTCAGCGAGAATTTCGCCGTCGTACTCTTCAATGCTGAGAGGAACCCCTTTGTCATCCCAAAGAGTGGTGATTTTTCTATTGTCGAATTCGTAAATATCTTCACGAATCGGCATTCCGGCCGCGTCATTGATCTGTTCTTTTAGAAGAGTTCCTTGATCGTACACGAGCTGCTTTTCGACGATGGAGCTGTGAGGGAATGTGTGGGTGGTCGATCCGTGCAGCACTCCGTTCTCATAAGAGCGGGTCACCTTCACGCCATTTTTCAGCATGGAGACAACTTGACCATCTTTTTCTCTCTGTTCCCAATCTTGCTCAGATGTCTCAAAACCATACTTATGCACGTAGGTTTGGGATATGACTTGATCAATGGAACTATTTGTTTGGCAGGATGTGACCAGTGTACAACCGATCAAAAACAGTGGAATGCGCTTCATTATGAACCTCGCTAAAAGGAAATGCTAAATCAATGCATGCTCATTTTGCAAGGAGATTTATGATGGTCGCCATCATTTTTGCATGCTCGGCTTCAACTTCTTCAAAAGAAATGGTCTTGAGTGGATCTCGATACACGAAACGGAATGTCGCATTTTTTTGTTCTGCGCCTTCCGGCATGTAGAGGTCGATGAGTTCGACTTTTTCTAAGAGAAGCGACTTCAGAGAGTGGATGGCTTGAAATAGTTGGTCGGTCGCCATCTTAAGAGGCAGCGGGATGGTCCAATCCCGTTCAGAGGCGGGGAATTGGGGGAGTGGAGTGACTTTCGTATGCGTCTTTCTCATCTTTAGAAGATGGAAGAGATTGAGTTCGGCGTAGAGAACCCTTTGCTCAATATCGAACATTTCAAGAAGAGATGGATGTACTTCGCCCAATGATCCAACTATGAGATCGCCCATGTGGATATCCGCCTGGCGTCCTGGATGGAATGCGATATGATTAGATGCAGTGAATGTCGCTTTAAGGAGGGTTTCAACCATCCCTTTTAGGTCGAAATAGTCAAAATCGGCTCCTTTATGGCTCCAGTGAGGGAGATCTCTTTTGCCTGTTAGCAAAATGGATGCCATTGGAATCTCGACAACTTTTGCGTCTTGGAGAAAATGGATGCGGCCGATTTCAAATGCGGAGAGGGTGCTGTTTTTTTGCGCTAGGTTCCCCTTGGTTGCTTGGAGAAGGCCGGGGAGTAGGGAGGTGCGCAAGATCGAATATTCTTCGGATTTAGAATAGCCGGCTTTAAGAAAGCCCATCGCTTCAGGAGTGATCCCTCTGCTGATTTCGGCAAGTCTTGGGCTGATGAGATCGCAAGAGAGGAATTCGACAAGGCCCAAGGCTACCAGGCGTCGGCGCATCTCATTTTCAAATAGGAAAATGGTGTCATTAGCGATGAGAGAGGTCGAGCAGCGGGGGATGGTTTTCTCGATGTTGTTGTATCCGTAAATGCGGGCGGCTTCTTCAACCAGATCGATCTCTTCTGAAATGTCGGCTCTGTATAGGGGAACTTCAGCTTTGCCCCCTTTTGCCTTAAACCCAAGCCGTTCGAAGATCTCTTCAATTTCCGTTTCAGAAAGCTTGGTCCCCAATATTTGATTGATCCGTGTTGGGCGGTAGTGGATTTCCTTTGGTTTGAAGACCCCTTTTTTCAAATCGGCGGTTCCTTTAACGGTTCCTCCGATGAGTTGGGCTGCCTCGTAAAGGGCTTCTTCTACGCCGATTGGATCGATCCCTTTTTCAAATCTTTGGGAGCTCTCTGTGCGTAAGCCAATTTTTTTTGATGCGACGCGGATGGTGATTGGATCAAAATAAGCGGCTTCTAAGAGGATGCGGGTCGTTTTTTCCGATACAGCGCTATTCGCGCCGCCCATAATGCCTGCAATGGCAATAGGTTTATGTCCATCGGAGATGAGGAGTGCTCCTACGGGAACATCCCGCTCAACTCCATCCAGTCCCAAGAATTTAATCGGAGATTTGGCTGGGCCTACCTGAATTTTGTCCCCTTCGAGAAGGTCGTAGTCGAACGCGTGGAGGGGCTGGCCCACTTTCATCATGATATAGTTGGCAATATCGACGATGTTGTTGATCGATTTTTGACCGCAGGATTCTAGCTGCTTTTTGAGCCAGAAGGGAGAGGGGCCCACTTTTAGCCCTTCGATGAGGCAGCACATGTAGCGCGGGCAAAGAGCGAAGTCGTGGACGACTACTTGTTTCTCAAGGGCAACGTTCTTGTGAGGCGCTTTCGGGCGGGTATAAGGTATTTGAAGGGCTGCAGAAAGTTCTCTTGCCACGCCTAGTGCGCTCATACAGTGGCCGAGATTGGGGGTCAATGAGAGCTCTAGTACTGGATCCCAAAGAACGTGGGCTGCGTCTTCGCCTGTTTTCATTTCGTGGGGCAGATCGAGAATTCCTTCGTGTTCTTCAGAAATCCTGAGTTCGGCGCCGGAACATAGCATTCCAAACGATTCGACTCCCCGTATCGATGAATTTTCAATCCGCCGCTGCATTCCATCTGCATCGGTCAATACGGCTCCCACCTTGGCAAACGCTGTTTTCATTCCAGCTCTGCAGTTGGGGGCGCCGCAGACGACGGTATAGGTCTTTTCCCCATCGCTTACGTCAGCGATCTGGAGGTTTTTCGCTTCAGGGTGTTTTTTAACTGCGAGAACTTCGCCAATCACTACTTTGGCAAAAGAGGGCTGCCCGTTTTCGATCCGATCCAGTTCAATTCCGAGCAAAGTGAGAACCTCGCCGATCTTCACGGCTGGCATGTCGAGGTGGATAAATGACTTGATCAGGGACAGCGGCAGTTTCATAAGGAACCAGTTTACCTTTTCCAAATTTTGTTCAAAAGAGCATTTTTTGATGCTCAACAATTTTATCGCTGATTCGCTATACTCTTTGCCGATATGAATAAAATCATCGAAGTAGTGGCTTATAACCCGAGCTGGCCTGGCTTGTTTGCTGTCGAAGCCTCGCGCATTCATGAGGCTTTGGGTTGCAATTGCACGATAGTCCACCACATTGGATCGACCTCTGTTCCCGGACTCTCAGCCAAGCCCATCATCGACATCCTCCCTGTTGTGAAAAATATTTTGAAAGTTGACGGGATGGAGCGTCTTGGATATCAGGCCAGGGGTGAAAATGGGATCGCTTTTCGAAGATATTTTCAGAAAAATGGGTTTAACGTTCATGTCTATGAAGAGGGGGACCCCGAAATCGACAGATACTTGCGGTTTCGCGACTGGATGCGCACGCATGAAAGCGATGCGAGAAGTTATGCCGAACTGAAGTTGGATCTGGCTGCGCAATTTCCCGAAGATATTTCCGGTTATTGCTTTGGGAAAGATGCATTTGTGGCGAGCATCGATGCAAAAGATGGCTTCAACGGATGGCGCATGGTGCAGGCTTTAACCGATCGGGAATGGGCGGCTGTGCGCGCTATAAGGCTTAAGACCTTTTTTAAATCGAATACGGACCCCTACTCCTGGACATTTAAACACAAAGACCACGTCCATTTTGTTTTTTATAGAAATGCAGATATTGCGGGGTATGTCCACCTTCAGTTAACTCCAGGCAGGGCGGCCATGCGGATTATTGTGATAGATGAAGCGTATCGCAATCAGGGGCTTGGAAGTTTGTTGTTGGGGCTTTGCGAGCGTTGGCTTTTACAGCAAGGGTATAAAAAATTGGTGGTTCAATCTTCGCCGGAAGCTTACCCGTTCTATCGTAAGCACGGATATGTGGAAATGCCATTCGAGGATCCTCATGGCTACCCAACAGATAAAAGAGACATTGAGATAGGTAAGAACCTATCTCGATAGGTCTCGACCAACTTAAACTATTCAGCTGCGTCGGTAACGAGGCAGAGAGCGGCGATTCGATCGGCGATCTCTTGCTGTTCAGCCGTGAGCGTTTCGCTTTCGATGAGGGCGTCGATTTGTTCAAAATCTACGCTTACATTGAGTGCGTTTTGCAGCGTTGGGATCATCTCTTTCATGATCGCCATTTTCTCTGTAACTTGAGCTGAAAGAGCAAGCGTTTCTTGATCCAATTCAGTAGATTTTGAAACTTGCTCTGAAAGAGCAATGATTTCTCGGTTCAGTTCATCAGCATGAGCTACGTAAGGTGTCAGTTTCTCTGTCAAAAAGAGCGTTCGTCCTTCGGTTGTCTCCAGGTGGTGTTCAAGAAGAATATCAACCGATGGGTTTGCGAGTAAGATGGTAGAAATTAGTGTTGCAATCATAGTTTCCTCATTAAAAAAGTATCAAGCCTAATGCATAGGCGGTTTTAATGGAAGGTTGTGACAAGTTTAAATTAACATTAAATTGTTAGTATTATTTTAATTCTAAATTATACAAAAACATGTTAAAATCAATCGATTAAAATTTAAAAATGGTGTTTACATGTCTGCTCCTGCAAGGATGCCGCAAAAATATGCTTGGCCCGATTATTACCAGCTGCGCGATATGTCTGAGGCCGCTGCATTGCCTAAACCAGTCAAAATTAATTTGTCGCCTCGGTCTAACAGGACAGTTTCCGACTTTATCGGTCAGGCACAGCATGACGGATGCAGAAGCGCTATCGCCAATCTTGTGGGTAGAATCCAGTTTATCGATTTCAATACTTTCAGAACGGGTTTGTTTAGGGGCTTCGTGTCTTTATTGGAGAATGTGAATCCAAAGCTTCGAACTGCGGTCGGTGTTGTCCCGAGCAAAAGCAACGAATGGGTGACGAAAATCGCAATGAGCCGATTTAAGATGCTTTCCGGTTTTCCCTGTTTCAATATCGATCACAAGGCAAGACTCAATTTGCAAAGATCTATGGAGACGGCTATCGAGCGAAGAGAATACGTCAATCTTCCTCAGCAGATTATCCTTTTTGACGATGGTTCCTATAGCGGAGATCAAATGGTTAATCACGTTGAATCAATGATTCAAACGTTGAAGCATAAAGCGAAGGAAACGACTATTTTTGTTCTAGTCCCCTACATGACAACGAGGGCAAGGGCGAGATTAGACGCAATTCAGGCGATGCTCGAATCGGAATATCCAAATATTAAATTGGCGATTGCTGATCACGAGACGATTCAAACGGTTAAGGAGTTGTTATCTGATGATGACTATCGGCAGATAAGGGCGATCTACCCTGTATTGACTGAAGATGATTCCGGAATCACTCTCACCTGCTTCGATCATAAACTTCCCAACAGCCAGTCGTTTTTCGAGCCGGTTGCTCCTCTCATTAAAGGGATCGTTACCCCTTACAAGGGTGCGGCTGAAGAGGATGGAAAAAAAGATCATTAGCATTTGCATAGTTTTTTCCCTTAGCCTGATTGTTTGATAAGGGATATGATAAGATGTAATAAACTTAGGAGCGTTTTTTATGGCCACACCAGCTTACCAATATGGAGCGTTATCGACAGCACTTGAAACTTACGTTGCTCAATCTGGTGATGCCCATTATCAAGAACTTTTTCAACCTAAGACTGGGTATTTGAAGTGCGAAGGAAGAAGTAAGAGTTGGGTAGTCACTCGCGCTCAACCCAAAGATCGTCAGGCATTTCTTGCCATTATGGATGCTGTTCGCGAAGGTTTACAGGGGCAAAGAGCTTCGGAAATCCCGAATGCGCTCGATCTCATTCAACGAGTGAATAGAGTTTATTGCGAGGCCCTTTTTGGAAGAGGGGAAATTCCAGTTAAAGACGGAGTGATCGGTTTCAATAGCCGGTGTAAAGATGTTACTAAAGTTTTATCCAACTTTTTCCCGACTCTCGTGATTTTCCCTGATCCTGTTACGGACATTCCTGTGATTTTTCCAGACTCTGAATCGGCCTATCAAGCGCATAAATCATTGAGTTTAGAAGCTCCAGAAAGACTTGTCCCCTCAGCTCCCGCCTCTCCATCGCCCTTACATCTAGATAGCCCAGCCCATCCCGCAACGCCTAGAAGGGCCGCAAGCAGTCATTCAGCTCCGACTACGCCTGAGAGATCGGTGCCGCCGCGAGTGGATTCCGAAGCGATCCGCCACCCGCGAAGGTCGATGCCGGTAAGAACGCTGTTTAGTAGTGAAAACGATCAAACTCGCGACACCCCCTTGCGAGCTCTTGTTCCTCCAAGCCTCTTGAGGGAACAGTCATCGGAAGTGGATGCCGAATCCGACGGTACCGAGCGGAAAGAAGCTCAACTTACAACTGAGCAATTCTCAAAAGGATCAAGTCCGCTCAGAGCCAAAAAACTAGGGGGACAAAGCCCTCTAATGAAAGCTGGGAAAAAACCAGCATTGACCAATGAGATGGCGGTCAAAAAATATGAGCTCATGGATCGGATTATTGCTGCCAAGCTGAGAGACAATGAATTCTTAGTCGATAGGCTAAAAGGGACCAAAGGGGTGCTTTTGGTGGAAGATACGGGCAGAGATTCGTTCTGGGGAGGAGATCCTAAGGACCGAACTCTTAGGCAGCAAAAGCGTCCGATCACAAGGAATTCTCAGAATGTGCTTGGAACCATCCTCATGGATCATAGGGAATAAACGTAACAAATTATTTTACTAATAATTTTTTGTTTGATTCTTTTGATTTTTGATGCTTCGTGCTATCCTATTCCCGTAATTAAATAGAATTGTTTATGTCAGTCAAAAATGTTGCCGTTTCCCAGTCCCCGACCCGTGCATCTTCAGTAGGTTCTGAAGAAGAACAAGACTTGCGTGTTCAGCAGATTTTAGATGGGGCCTTAATACCCAGACCTCCTCAAGGCGATCTGTATTTGAACCAACTTGATCGTCAAATCGATCCATTGATCAGAGCCTTCACGACGGGCCCTAGAGCGGATCTCCCTCAGATGGTGTTTGCGCCACACCCCCATAAAAGCTGGCATTTGACTGGAATGGAAATTGGGTCTTTGCTGATGCAGCTTAGAGACTTTGTTCCTGTAATCGGGTCGGTTGATCCTGATAAGCGGGCAAATTACCCGGTTGGCGTTGTCATGCCTCGGGGAGAGGTGGTCCACATTAAAGCGGGGATGATTCCTGACTATCTCGCTGAGATGCGCAAACTAGTTCAGCCAGGCCCGCAAAAATTAGTAACTCAATCTTCGATCGACCACTTTGTTAAAGCCCCCTCCGCTGAGTATGAGTGCAAAGATCAATTTGAAGAACTCTCCCATAGAGATTTTCAAGAGGTATTGTTTGCCGAAAAGTCGTCGAGACGGGAATTAGTCGATAACCTTTATTCTTGGATCTTTGATCCCGGCAATCCCGAAAAGGGGAAGAAGTATGAGTATTCTCTGTATTCCACTCGGTGCGCATTGGATGAAAAATTCAGAGGCTGGAAGGGCCGATTGCTCCCTAGGCTCCTTGAGCGCTCATCCGATTCGCTTTTCGCAAAAAGTGCCTATTTTGCTCTGAATTCTTTGAAGGATCATGCGGAAAGCGATGAGGAAATTAGGGCTCAATACGCGTTTATTTTAAGCAATGTCAGAGAAGCCTTAAGCCACATCCCTTCGCAGCGTTTCGACACGCCCGAACTCAGGGAAACTTTGCAAATGATCCTCCATTTTTGCCACTTTAAATTTACCAGGGTGCATATGTACCCGTTTTTGAACGACTTCATCCCTAAAGTTCTTGCGGCTCCACGACTTGGGGAAGATCCATATAAATTGCCCGCATTTACGCTGAAAGATTTTTCCCGCGATATTCAGATGGCGAATGATCGTCTGTTCACAGCCCCTGCTGAATACAGACAAACACTGTTCGTCAAGGAGTTTAAAAAATTTAAAGGGGCAATTGGCTGGGGGTTTGATCCGAATGGCGACTCGAATACTCCTTGGGTTCATTCCATTCAAGAAGCGGAAACCGAACAAGGGGCCAGGGTCTGCACTGTTTTACGGCATGGTACTCCGACGATTGATCCAGGGATTTTGGGAACAGTTACACGGATCGTTCAAAACATCCTTCGTTGGGCTCCTTCTCAGCAGGCGTTGGTAATTCCAGAGTATAGGGCGCTTTTAGCAGCGGATCCTGAAAAAGTCTTTCTCTATGTCAACCACCAAGAATACGATGGTACAGGACAGTACTGGGTCACCGCCGAACGGGACCGGACTCGAGCTCTTCAGCAATTGGAGCGGGACTTTAAGAATTTCAACTTCCTATCGCTCCCCATGGATGGAAGCATATGGGAAAATGATTCCCTAGAGAAATCCAGCATGCAGGATCTTAAGAAGATTCTATTTGAATCCTTGATGACCGAGACGAATGGGTTCTCTTTTCCAAGAAACCTTATGGAAAACGAAGCGCAGCAGCAGCGAGTCATGCGAATTTTAGAAGAGGTTCACAAGCTCTATTTCAGGGGCGAAGAATTATCTCCCGATATGAAAAAGGCATTCATCGTCCTCTTTTATTCGGAACTTAAGGATTATCTGAAAAATATTTTAAAGGCCGATTATATAGCTTCTCCCTGCAAAGACAATAAAGACCGCGGCAATGTGAGCACGACGGTTGATATGATGAAAAACCTTGTGAAGCTAGGTCTTGAGAACGATCCCGATCGTCTTCGAGAAGTGTTTATATCGGTTCTCGGTCCATTTATCATTAAGAATGAGCACATCTTACAAGGGCGTCTTCAGATTGCTTTGAATGTTATCAACATATTAGCGGGTCTTTCCGAGGCGGAAAAAGGGCGGATTAGGGAAAGGCCCATTTCCGGATACCAGATCAAAAAGCAGACAGTTCCCAAAGAAGAGGCGAGCTGGTCGCAAATGGTTGGACAAAAGAAATTCATCGCTTTTGTAGAAAATATGAAGCGCTTGAAAGAGAAAAGGGTGGTTCCCGGCGAACTGCTTCAAGATCAATTGGTCTCGACATATCTGCGCGATGGGCTCTGGAATTTGGCCGCACTTAAGGGGCAAATTGTGCGGGATATGCCTTGCTGCGAGATGAGGCTCAATGGAGAGCGAATGCTTCAATTTGATTCGGTTTGCAGAGAGCTAGATCTTAAACCAGAGATGTTTTTTGAAGCGGTAAAGGATCCTGAATTGCCGCCTCGGATCAAGGGAGCCCTTCGGTTTTTGGCGATGTTTCAACAAGGAATGGGTGCGGAAAGCATGCGCGATCCATCTCACTATTTAAATGGAAATGCGGCAAATCTGGTTGTGGGGCAGCCCGTTTTACCCCCATTGCGAGCGAAGATCCACGAAATCATCACTCTATCTCGAAGCGACAAGGCCGCAGCTTTAGAAAGCGCGAAGAAAACATCAGAAGCCGACCCTGCGTTTATAAATTATCTCAGATCGGCTGTTCTTAGTAGATTGCTCTCCGAAGAGTTTATGCCGGACGCACCAGGAGATCTTCCAACGGTGCCCATATATCCTACCCGCATCGATGCAAAGTATTCGTCTCAAGTTGGAGCTTGGGATTACGTGTGCGAGCAGGAATTAGATCTTCGAGATCCAGGCGGGGAAGGAGCCCATTATCCAATCAGCGCTATGGTCACAGCTCGAACCGATCAGCTAGCCAAACTCTCGTGGCACTTTACTCCTTGAAAATTTTCACAACACCCTTGTACTTTTGTAAGAACGTTGGGAAATAGGGCCTCGATAAAGCTAAGTCATAGATCTTCGTTTTGCCTTGCACTCTGAATTGGTACCCATGCAAAGCGGCAAGCGTTGTTTGCATAAGATCTACAATGGCGCGGCTCTCTTCTTCATACGGACTGCAGAATGTCCAGTTAAAAGCGAGGAGAGCTAAATCATCCTGCAAGGCTTCTTCCGTATAGACCTTGGCAGGCTTAACAATTCGTTCAAAAATGGCTCCGATGTGTTTTAGGCCCGCGCCGATGAACTTTTTATCCATCCGTCTGATTTGAATCGTTGGTTTTTCCACAATTAACTCGATTGCAGACTCTTCCTTTGTCGAATATCTTGTGAATGGGCAGAGATACTCGGCAGCTGGGACGGCGGAATCTCCCATCTGCAGCTCAAGCTGAGCCGAAACAAACTCCTGTGATTCTTTCGGTTGAATAAAGTAATCGAGCGGCATGAACGTAGATGGGTTGATCCGATCTTTTTGATACTGGCGAACGGCGTCGATATCAGTCTGAGCCTGCAGATCGGGAACGCCAAAGAGGCGGGCGTGAATGGTGCATTCAGAATTTCCAAAGTCCCCTTTTTTAGAGGCAAACATCTTTAATAAGCATGTTTTCATCAGGCCGTCGATGAGACTTTGGTTGCACTCAGAGAAATCTCCATCAAGAATCGTAAACGAGTGGGGAGAGTCATTCCCAATCCGGTCCCGCCTCACTCCTTTTGCGAAAGTCTCTAAAAATAAACTAAAGAGATCTGGGCCATCCAATTTCCTATTTGCCTTTAGAAAGGAAACAGGATCCTCCTGAGAAACGAATTGTGCTTCTTTCCGTTCTTGAACTGCTAACGACATTTTAGCCTCCGGTTGAAGAAAAAAAATCATAGAGGAGGGTTTGATTTTCGAATAGCTATTTAAATGGCAGTAAGTAACTTTGGACTTTTCAAATTTCACCTAAAAGAGTATTTTTTAGTGCATGATCACCAAAAAGTTTAGATTCCTTACTTTAGCCCTCATTTTCAGCGGGGCTCTCAACATCGGACTCATTGCGGCTTTTGCCTTTTTTATGTATCAGGAAACTCCTGTTGCCATCGCGCGAGCTGGCAAAAAAGAGGTGTCTGTAAGCAATGGACAGATATTCGCGTCCATGTCGAGGCTCACATTCCGCGAGCTAGTCAGCTATTTGACCAATCGGGATCTCGTTGAAGAGGGATACACCAAGCGTGATTTAGCCATCGCTGCGCTGGTTGCATACCACCATTTCAATATTGAAAAAGCGCTCGCAGCGCGCCCCACTCAAGTAAGAACTCTCACATTGGCCGATCACCAAACCATCGACGTATTTCCTGGCCTTGCCGAAGACCAATTTGAAGCGATCATCCGCTTTGCTTATCAAGAGAAATGGCCCCTGACTGCCAGAGGACTCTTCGCTCTTCTCCAAACACAGAAAAGCCCTCGCGATGAAAGCTTGGAGCAGGCATTCCTCATCACCCCAGAATTCTACTCCCTCCAAGTCCTCTTCCAGAAAACAAATGCCCCTGAAGAGCCCCAAACGCTCCTCAATCTCGTCTCAGAAGGAAGTTGGGAGCTGCTTGATAAATTTGCTAAAGAGCAATCGCAAGTACTTGAATTTTCTGAAGAAAAAAGGCGCACTCTCCTTTTAAGCTACCTGGCTCTCCATTCTCCAACAGCTGCGCAGATTCTTCTCCACACAGATTTTACCTTTGCCCTCAAGAGACTTGAAGACAAGAGCATCCTCGATCTTCTTGCTCTTTTAAAACGGCAAACCGAAGAGGGGACTAAGTTTTGCATTGAGCTTCTCCGCTCTCCCCGCAGCGATGCCATTTGGCAAGCATCCGCTATGACTCTCTATACTTACGCTGGAGAAATGCCCACTGCTCCGATTGATCCGAAAGCGGTTCTTGCTAGATTTTCACCTGAAGAGGCCGTTGCAGCCCCAGCCCCTAAGCTGCAGCCTGCGCCTGTAGCCGCGCCATCCCGCTTCCACGTAGTGAAAGATGGAGAAAGCCTCTGGAAGATTTCCCGCCAATACAAAGTAAAAGTGGATGAGATTGTCAAGCTCAACGAGCTGGAAAAAGATTCCCTTTTTCCCGGCATGACCCTAAAATTACCTCAAGGCACGGGATCAGAGCCACCTCGATGAAGCGGGTGGCAGCGGCAGACTCTGCGGAACGCCAGCCAACTCCCTCGCAAAGCCCCATGTTTACGAACAGCTTCCACCCCATACTCCGAGCAGGTGGGGAAAAAGCGGCAGCAATGCCCCACAAAGGGGCTGATTGCGGCCTGATAAAGACGAATTAACAGAATCACTAAAGTTTTCACGAGGATGAGTGCTCCGTTTTATAAATTTTTGATGTCTGGGCTGCGTCAAAGCCTCGGGGTTGGGCTATCGTAAACAGGTCCATATTGGTTTAATATGAACCTGTTTATGATAGCCCAACCGCGAGAGCTTTCACTGCAGCTCAGGCATTAAAAATTTATGAAATGGAGCACTAGCATATGAAATTTGAAGAATTCCTTAAAGACTTTGTCCCTCAAGTGGCCCGAAAATCAAAGCAATTCAATAAAGCCTATTGGATTCTCGAGACGACTGGCTCAGCCGACGCCGCCGACCTCATGGCTGATCTCGACACCGAGCTTCGGTTTCTCTTCAATAGCCCTGACACCTACAAAAAACTCCTTGCTTGGGAAAAAGAGCCGCACGACCCCATCGCAAAACGGCAGCTGAACGTCCTCATCCGCACTTTCAAGCAAAACCAAATCCCCAAAAATCTCCTTGAAGAGCTGGCCCAGAAAGAAGCCGCCCTCTCTCAAAGCTACGCGAACTTTCGTCCCGAACTAGATGGGAAAAAACTCTCCGAAAACGAGATTCGGGACATACTTAAAAGTGAAACTGACCCTGCCAAACGGCAAAAAGCATGGGAGGCATCCAAGCAAATCGGCGCTGTTCTTGCCCCCAAAATCCTCGAGCTCGTCCGCCTCCGCAATAAGGCCGCCCAATCCCTTGGCTATCCAGACTATTTCCAACTGCAGCTCGATCTGCAGGAAGTGGATCCAAAATGGCTCCTTAAAACCCTCGACGACCTCTCTCAAAAATCGGACAAAGCCTACTCCTCGGTCCTCACAGAAATCGAAAAGCGGCAATCTGCCCATTTCCACACCAAAGAGCTTGGCCCCTGGGCATGGACCGATCCTTTCTGCCAGGAAGACCCCCTCGATACCCACGAACTCGATCAACTCACAGATGGCGTCGACATCTCTAAGACAAGCATCAATTTTTACAAACAAATGGGGATCGATGTAGAACCGATCGTAGCCCGCAGCGACATGTACGAGCGCCCAGGCAAGAACCAGCACGCCTTCTGCATGCACCTCGATCGCTCTGGCGACGTCCGCACCCTCAACAACGTCCAGCCCTCAATTAAGTGGCTAGAAACCGTTCTGCACGAGCTTGGACATGCCATATACGAATTAGGCTTTGACTCATCCCTTCCTTGGCTCCTCAGAGAACCTCCCCACATGATCACCACTGAAGCGATGGCTCTTATTGCTGGCCGCCAGGCTTACCGTTCGGAGGCCCTTGCCCATCTCATCGGCAACCAGAAAGAGGCTCTCTGCAAAAAAGCGGACCAGAGCCTTCGCCGCCGCCAGCTTATTTTTAGCCGCTGGGTCCTTGTGATGACCGCCTTTGAAAGCGAACTCTACCGCGATCCTACCCAAGACCTCAATAAGCTCTGGTGGCACTACGTAGAAAAATATCAAAAAATCACCCCGCCTAAAAACCGCGCCTCCCAATTTGATTGGGCCGCCAAGTACCACATAGGGCTTGCTCCCGTCTATTATTTCAGCTATCTGCTCGGTGAAATGTTTGCCTCTGCGATCCAAGAAACTCTCACAGCAGAAACGGGAAGTCCGAACCTCACCAGCCCTCAGGCGGGCCAGCTTCTCAATAAAAAACTATTCAATCCTGGCAACCGGATGAGTTGGAGCGAATTGATCAAACATGTGACCGGATCTCCTCTAACTCCGGATGCTTGGGTGAAAGAATTTGCAACATAATTCCCAATTCGCGTATATTTTTCCTTCATTCCATGCGAAAGTGGCGAAATTGGCAGACGCACTACCTTGAGGTGGTAACGGGAGCAATCCCATGGGGGTTCAAGTCCCCCCTTTCGCAAAAACGCAAAACGCAAAATGCAAAACGGAGAAGAGTCAAAGCCCTTTGACTTGGGAGTTCGTACAAAACAATTTGCTTTGCGGATCATTAGGCTGTTTCAGGCCTTGCCTGACACAACCGAAGCTAGAGTTATAGGTAAGCAGGTATTGCGAAGCGGTACTTCTGTAGGGGCTCAATACAGAGAGGCCAGAAGGGCTCGGACCAAAACTGAGTTTCAGTCTAAAATCGAAAGTGCTTTGCAAGAGCTAGAAGAAACTGGTTACTGGCTAGAATTGTTAGGAGAGTCGAAGATTATTCCATCGGACAAGCTTATCTCCCTTAGCCAAGAGCAAAGAGAACTCACAGGCATCCTTGTTTCATCAGCCAACACTGTGAGCCAAAACAGATAGTTTAAGTGCACCGATAGCTCAATGGATAGAGCACTTGGCTTCGGACCAAGGGGTTAGGGGTTCGAGTCCCTTTCGGTGCGATTTTCGTTTTGCATTCAGCATTTTGCGTTTCTCCTGTCCCTTTCGGTGCGAGATTTCAAAAGTTCAGCAATCAGCATTCAGCGATCCTAGTTCTTCAGGTAGTTTGTGTTATACCGAAGTTGATTCGAGAATCGGCTTCGGTATATCCCCTCACGTAATAATCTCACATTGAAATTGATCAATAATCCATATCTGTTCTCGGATAGATTCAAATAAGACATTAAATCAATGAATGCCTTTGGCCGTCCCAATGATTTGTCTATGAGATTATTTTCTCCCTCTGTGAGCTCTGTGTTCTCTAGCGAACTTTGTTCGCGGGTGGTTGAAAAATTCATGTCAAACAGTTTACGGGTCAAGAAAAATGCTTATCAAGGCGATTCTTGAATCACGATCGGTATAAAGGCTCTAGAAACTAATCAAAACCTTTTTGTTCTTAAAATCGAGGTAGACGGCGTGATTTTGAAAAAAGTCTCTCCCCAGAAAACCATCGCACTGAAAGAGCGGGTTCATATCGAATAGGTAGAGCGGGATCGATCCAAAGTCATGCCCCCCGATTTTGAAATGATCCGTAGTGTAGATTTTGTGGGTTGCATCTAGAAATTCAGTGGGTGTTCTAAGGACAGATCGACTAGCGCCAGTATCCAGAGCAAATTTTTTTACACCAAGCTCTGTTTCGATTGCTATAATTATCAATGGGTCAGTTTGTTCTATTGATGCTTCAGTGAATTGTTTGCAAGAGAAACGGGAGGTTTTTTTTTCCTCATCCATATTTCTTATAGCGCTTAATGAATCGTTCGGAAAATCGAAAAGCCAGTAATCAATACCCTTGAAAAAGCGGTTCCCGACTCTTCCTCTGATTTTAAGACGATCTGTTTTTTTCTTTTCGACTATGGGTGGATTCAAAACTGAGCCATCAAGAAGAAACTCAATTTGTTCTTCAACAACTGGAACATTGTTAATTTTGATTTTACTTATCTCGATGAGTTCGACGGCAGTAACCTGGGAAATGTACGTATTTCCCTTGATATCGCATGATTTTCTTGACCCATTTGGTTTTTTGTTTTTGATGATGCTGAGTACATCCTTGCTTATTGAAAAGTAAAAGTCCCCTCCTAAATCAAGTTCGAATAGGTGTTTATTTCCATCAATTGTCACTTGAGTACAAGGGATTCCAGTTTGAGAAAAAATGATAGGGATATTAAGAATAGGCTCTTTCCCTTGGAAAGAGCCGTAGAGTAGATATAATGATAGTGACAGGGTTAAAAAGATTGGCGCGATAATTATGCGTCTAGTCTTTTGCCCAATTGATACTTGCTTCAACTTTTCCTGATGTATTTCCATTTTGATCTACGCTTCCACTTGCGGTAATTTCGAAAGCGCCATCATCCGACGCTACGGTGACATCAGCTTCTAGCGTAGTGTTTCCGTCTGAATCTTTTTCTGCCGAAACACTTGCGCTGCCACCCATCGGAGCGATTTTAAAGGATTTTTCAGAAGAACACATCCGAAAATTTGCTAAAATATTATTTGCGCATGAGGGCTTATCACTTTTTACTGGGCCCAACAAACTAACTTCTTTTCCATTCCATATAGCAAGATCACTTCGCTGCAGAGTTTTTCCGCTAGAATAATAGTCGTCAAAAATTGTGTCGATTTCCATATGCACGTCCTTGGGTTAAAGTGCTGGAATTATTTATACAATCTAAATTTTTTGGTCAAGTTCTTTGAGTTTTTCTAGGTGAAGTAATTTGCCCCAAACTTTCCCTGGAAAGACGTTTTTTTGCCTTTTCTCTTGTCCTTTTCGGTGCGCATTTTTATTATTTCTCTTTTTTGTCGTCAGGTGAAGTCTGCGGAAGATCTGGTCGGCGCGCAGCTCGGAACGGGAGATTGTCCCCTTTTCCATCCCAATCGACTCCGTCCAGCCTGCTGATGTGGACCCAGGGGGAGTTTTCTTTCACTGTCGAATGGATAAATACTTCATTTCCTATATACATCCCCACATGGCGGATTTTCTCAGGGTCTTTTCCCCAAAAAATAAGATCCCCAGGTTCTAATTGATCCATTGAGACGTCTTTAAAAAGTTGGCAGGTGAACTGATCCTTAGAATCTCGAGGGAGAAGGATCCCCGATTCTCTATAGAGTCTTTGCACAAAACCAGAACAATCAAACCCCTTAATAGTGGTTCGTCCACCCCAAGCATAGGGCAGGTCGAGGAATCGTTTGCTAAATGGTACTATTTGATGAAAGGGGAGAGGTGATAGATCTTGGGTAATATCCCCTTTTTGCACATAGGCTTCAGCTCCATTAACCATTTGTATCCTAACCCAGCGGGAATGGCTTGCATCCAGAATCTTAAAGCGGCTTCCCAGGCCGATGGTTATACCCGGACCGCGCTCGGTATCTGGTTCTGAGTAGATGTGGACTTGCATCCGGTTGGCTTTTCCCGTTGTTTTACTAGCCCCTGCAAAAAAATCGGAATCGTGCTGTGCAATCATAGCATTACGGACCCAGCCTGTGTATCCATCGACTGTTGTTCTGATTTGAGTCCATTTTCCTTGCCGCTGAAGGATTTCAATTTCATCTGAATGATTCGCGTCTGAAACGACTTTGGCTGTCGCTTCAGGAGTTTCTCTCATGAATGCATGGGACGCTTGAATATAGAATCTTGATTGTGCCGCCATCTTTCCACCTCGTTGAATGTTGATTTTTCCTTAAGAAAATCTAAAAGCGAGGGCATCATATTGAAACGTGAAAAGGTTGACAAGAAGTTTTGGTCAGTCGGTTTTGGGCGGGTTCAAAGCTCCTGAAATTTCGCCAATAGCGAATTCTTAAATCAACTTCGATATAATTTTGTTGAGCTTTTGCTTATAATTCCCTATCTTGTTCTTCTTAAAATTTACCAACCATTTGGAGTCTTATGACTAAATTTCTAATTTTGTCTCTTTTCTTAATGAAAGCTTCTTTTGCTTGCGCTCAAGATGATGAGAGGTGTTATGTGCCTGTTCAAAATCTGTCAATTTCTAGCGAAGGAATTTTTTTACAAACGGACTGCTATACCATCCAGCTGCCTGAGATTTCTTATGACTATGAAGCTCAGAGTTTTTATATTACTGATTCCAAAAATTTATGGAGTCGATGCAGTAGCTGTGGTAAAAAGACTTGGAATGGATGGTGTTGCTTAAATCTGAATTGTAAATTCCGTTGCTAAGTTGAGGACTAGTAGACCGTTTCAATAGCTTTTGTAAACAGACTACTAGTCTCCCCTGCAATCAGCCTCGGGCAGGGAATCTATAAGATCAACTTGCGGAAGGCCCACTATTTCTACATCTATGATTACAATGTTATTAAGACCTAACCTTCCTTCAAGACCACCATAAGCTAGTTCAGGGTGAATATACAAAATCCTTTCCTCTCCCACTAACATACCCATTACCCCTTCCGCAAAACCTGGAATTGTGTCTGACAAGTTAATTGAAATTGGTTCGTCATTTCGTGAGTGGATCTCTATTTCTTGGTCAGCGTCCAATAGTTTTGCAGAATAAGATATAAGGGGAGTGTCAGAATAGCAAATTGGTTTTCCATAACCATCTTTTAATTTTTTGTAATACAGTTTTGATGGAATTATTTCTTTTGTGCCTAAATCTTCTTTGGATTTTCTTAAAAATAATTCAGCTGAAACTAAATTCTCATTAGATTTCCTAGTGATGAGTTCTTCTTGGAGTTTTCCCATTGCAATCTCAATTTCAGCTTCATCTATGGAACGCAGATCCTTTTTTTCAGCAGCCCTTATTCCATTGATGATCTGTTCAAAATCATATGGTTTATCGATGTCGCGTAATTTTTCATTCCAAAGCTGGTAACCTTTGTAGAAAGAGAGAAGTTCGAGATTACTAGACGGTTGTTTTTCTTTCCTGTTAGTGCATGCTGCTGCCAAAAGAAGGAAAGTTAAAAAAAATAATTTCTTAGCGGTCATTTTTCGGAGAAATCCATTGCTTGAGGGTAGCCTCAAGGAAGTGCCCGCTTTTATATGCGACTCTAAGAAGTGATTTTGTTTTTTCATATGTTTCCTGCAATTGTCTTGTTTCCTCATGATTATCCCAAATAATGAAATCGGGTGATGAAAACTGTTCGAGAATCGGCTCATGACTAAACAGTTCAAAATAGTTCCTGTTTTCGGAAATATTTGTAAGCTCCCGGATGGCATTTTCGATGTCAAGGGGGGCGCTGGTGTCCTTAGCGAAATTGTATCTTTTGTGAGCAAATAGGAAACTGATTGCTTGTTTGGCTGATTGGTCTAATGATTCAAACGATTTGTTTTTCTGAGAAAAAGGGGGGAGCATTCTTGCAAATAAAATTTTTAAAATTTCCTCTTCTCGTTGAAATATACGGGCGCTATCTTTGCCAAAACCGAAAAAAATTCCCCATAAAAACTGAGACTTCAAAACATTATTAACTCGATCTTTTGGATCGCACAGTTGTTCTAGAAGTTGTTCTGGGGGTTTTTTATTTCCGAGTTCATTTTTGAAGTTGTCTATATAATTAGTGATTGCTTGTAGGGTGGCTGCTTTGTTAATGATGTAAAAATGTGTTGATCTAGTGAGTTCATCCTCTTCTCTTTTGAGAGAAAAATATTTTTGTGAAAGCAAGTGCTCATTGCGCTGCCAGGCTTCCCATCCTTTATTGAAGATGATACGCAACCTATAGTGTTGAATATCATAAATTGGCGGGGCGAAATCCGCCGAGGAAATGGGCTTTTCCCCGAATAAAGTGTATCCAAATAGCTCCTCTTTGAATAGCAGACGAAAAAAATGTTCCAGGTCTTTGCGGTCAGATTCGGGGATTTGTTGGATGATTTCAGAGATGTTGGAAGTAGTTGAATTTGAGAATGCTGGAGAAGATGCTAAAATATATACCCAACATGATTCAAAAATTGGCCGATGGGCGCGATTGAAAGCTGCCGAAAATCGATTAAAAAAAAGGGGGGCGTATTGGTTTAATACTGCCCCCTTTTTTTTAATCGATTTTAGGCGCTTTGAACCCGCCCATCGGCCGATTTTTGAATCATGTTGGGTATGGCGGGTAAGAAAATTACAGATCCGTTTAAACATATTGCCAGTCTATTACAATCGGTTGTGAAAAGCAAAGTTTTGAATCACGTTCATCTGCCAATCCGTTCTTCGAAGAGGAGCTGGATTTTCGATTGGGGGACTGGCGCGAGATTCTGGATGGTTGAGAGTTTGCGGGAGAAGGCAAGCGTATGCACTTGTTCCCATTCAGGAGCGGAGAATGAGGGGTGGGG
>JANPFC010000098.1:0-23082 GCA_031423235.1 Chlamydiota bacterium
TCTCTGCGTGTTATCTCTTTCCTACCTCTGCGTTAAAAAAAATAAGTGTTAGCTCAACGCTATTTAAGCTGTTCTAAGGTTTGCTGATTAGCTTTGAGCCTCTCTTCAGGCGTCGGATGGGTGTGGAACAACCCCTGGATCCAGTCGTACCAGCTAATTCCTGTTTCGGAATTGTGGTGCTTTTTGAAATAGTGCATGAGCCAGACAGCAGCTTTTGGATCCATATCTCCAGTCTTCGCCATCAAATGCATCCCAAACTTGTCCGCCTCCAATTCATGGCTGCGGCTGCCGCATAGAGTTAGACCTGTGATCAACCAATTCCCCAGAGAACCTGCCAGAATGAGAGAATTATCCACTGCCCTCTGCCGCTCCTTTTCAATCTTTTCGATCTGGTCATGATCCCCATTCGCCTGCTCAATCTGTCTGTCGTAACTGCGATGGATCACTAGATAGGCCAATGCGTATTTAACAGCTTGGAGCGCAGCAAATAGAAACAGACGGAACTCAATCGATCTCCCGCCGTGGCGCGCTGCCGCGTGAGTGATTTCATGGCTGAGAACTGCGGCGATCTTCTCTTTAAGGGTCGGAGTATCTCCGAGGCCAAAATCGGAGTGCTCTTTCGCCATATTCTTGATCATGCCGAGGTTCACGCCGATTTTCCCGCCCGGAAGGCACCACGCATTGTCGACGTTTGAATTGATGAGCTTGAATTGGAATTCGAGATCTTTTCGGGGACATTTTTCAACTAGCTCCTCCCCCACTTCACGCACAAGCGTTGCAAAATGGCCATACTCGGAATCATCTTCAAAGATTTCGCCTCCAGACTTGGCCACAAGCGGCTGATAGGAAATCTGACCGATGAATTTTTCTACACATGTTGGAACAATCCGAATCTCCCTCTCCCCAGTAACTGGATTGATTGGGCGAATCCAATTGTGCAACGCAACAAATGGAGCAAAAATAAGGTGGACAAATCGCGATACTGCAGATGCGATTTGCTGTGTATAGGTTGGTTCCCTTTCTAATAAAGGAGATGGTCTTTCTGAGTTCACTTTAATCATACTCGAAGCATAACAGAAGTCAATTCAAACTAAAATACATAAAGTTTATTTTACTTTAGTTTAAACAACAAATGACTTAAAATATTTCTATTAACATGGACAAGCTACTTTTATCTAGAATTACTAAAGATTATTTGAATCTCGACGAGGCTCACGTCCCTTCGAAAGAACGGTACCGGATGGGCTGGGGCGGCTCTGTGCTGGCTCCTCACAATAAGGCGGTTAAGCCAAGAAAAGAGCGGGTAGCTAAGCTTCTTGCTATGAGAGAGCGGTTTGCCAATCTATTCAGCTATTCAGAAATCCCCTCGATTCCCCTATCGACCTCGCCCCGATTATCGCCCCCCATCCCCCCGCCGCCTGCGACCTTTTGCCCTCCTTGGTACTTTTCCAGGGGAGCCCTGGAGACCAACCGGAGAAAAAACCCTGAGCCAATCGCCTATCTATTGACTGAGACCAACGAGATGGCCCGGGCAAGACCGGTTCCAGGCAATACATACCTATTCCGCTCCCTTTGCAGGGGGAAAGGGGTCTTGAGAAAAAACAAACAGGGCCTTGTCTACCTCGATGTAGACAACCGTTTTATCTCGATGATGCTCCCTTATTTAAGAGCGCATAAGTTGGTTAGACCTCCCTATTTCAATCTGTTCGACGCTCCAGATGGAGCTCACGTGCCGGTGATTTCGGCTCGGGAAGCGGGATTTCAGTATCTCGAAGAAATCGAGCATTTGGGCGAAGAATTCTCGTTTGAAATCGAGGGTCTCTACTCGATGGAGCCGGTCTCCTGGCCCGAAGTGGAGCAGGTGTGGTTTTTTAAACTCCGCTCTACTGAGCTGGAAGATTTCCGCCAGCGCCTTTTCCTTCCAGCCCATCCGGGAGGCCACGCCTTCCACATCGCTGTCGCAGTAAAACCTAGGGTCAGTTCAGCGGCATCTCCCCGCCCTTTACCCCTCATGCGCATCAACCCTTCGTTTGTCGCAGCTTGATTTAATCTTTTCTCTCCTTAATAATCCTCCGCATGTTTGTTCCACGCGTACAAGATACCCACTTGGCCTTTGTGGCCGCAGAGCCGCGCCCGGTCTGCGATATCGTTCAAAAAATCGCGTTGAAATGTTTGAAAGAATTTGCTGCAGCAACTGCCGCTGGCCTGCTGATCAGCTGTTTTGTGGGGCTCCCTTCTGGAATGACCCTTCTGATCACAGCCACATTGGTCCAATTTGCTGTGAGCATTTTTTTCCACTCCCTGGGCGCTTACGCCTCCTATAAAGCATCGGAGGGGGGAATAAATCAGATCCACTATGAAAGGGCTGTGTCTGCCTGCGAAATGATCACGGGTTCAAATTTCGCCCTCTTTACAGGATACAATGCGCAAACCCTCGTCCATGAAACGGGACATGCTCTCGCCGCACTCCTTATTTACAAAAGACCGCGGCCGCTTATTGAGATCTACCCATTTATAGGGGGGATCACTCAGTTTTATAAAACAAGCCTTTCTGATTTTGGGAAAAAAATTGGACCTGCCGCTTCAACCTGTCTTGTTGTTGCAAGCGGACCGGGACTGACTCTTCTTATCTCTTCTGTTCTTCTGGCTGTCGGAGTGGCTTTGAGAGAAAAATATCCGCAGCTCAGCAAATATCTGATCGCCTGGTCGATTTTAGACTTTGTCAACCACGCTTTTTACGCTTACACAGCTCTCCATGCAGAGCCGTGGAATCTCTCTCACGACTTTGTCCACTTGTCTATTTTTGGACTCCATCCTGTGACAGCCACCGTTGGCCTGATTGCAATTCCTATCGTAATTGCACTTGGAACTCTCTGGTGGCAATCCCGACAACTACAACAAGGAGTTATTTTAAATGGCAGCAGCTAATGTTCAGAGTACACAAACACGGCAATGCGCATTTTGCCATCAGATACCCGAAAAAATTAAAATTTGCGGCGGCTGCCATACAGCCATCTATTGTGGACCCGGCTGTCAACTAGTCGATTGGTCAAAACACAAGTCTGTCTGCAAACAACAAGCTGCTGGAAAAGAAAATAATGTTCAAGGCGCTGCAAGATCAGCAGCCATTATTCCTCAGCAAAAACCAAAATCAGCTGTCCAAAAAATGGAAGAACATTTGCGAGCTGAAGAGAGAATCTATGCGGTGGGGGCATCCGATAAAAGCTTCAATAAAAATGTTTTCTGGCCGCAGCAGGCTAGAATGACCCAATTTCAGATCCCGTTACCCATTGAAAGTATACCCAAACCTGGCGAAAGAGTCATAGACATGGGTGCTGGAGGAGGGGCAGAAACCCGCGCCTTTCTCAATTTTGGATGTAGAGTAAAAGCGATCGATTCTTTTCGGGGTTTTGCTGAGCACATGTCCCCTCTAAAAAGGGAATTTCCCGACACTCTAGAAGTCGCTGAGGAACTGTTGGTACCGGCGAGCCTGCCCCAAGATGGATCAGTTTCAGTGATTCTTGCCTATGATATTCTCTGCTATTGTTCTCCAGATTCAATCATACCCTTGCTTCAAGCAAATCGCTTAAACCCGGCGGCGAATTGCTCGTAAGCTTTCAAAATTATGATCAAGCTCTCCCTGATCAGGTCGAAATATTGAGAGGAGGGGTGGTTTGGGGAATTCCAAATGCAGCTAGCATGGCTGGGGTATTAAATGAGCTGGGATTTGAAATCTCAAAAACTGAACAATCTCCGGCAGACCCAAGAATCTTATTCAGATGTAAAAAAAGATAAATCTAATAAAAGAAAGCCGCCCGGAAGAACTCCGGGCGGCATGTGAAACTAGAAATCAAATCTTGTTTGAATTGTCAAACCTTGTAAATACAAGTTTGCTGGAGCTGCACCAGTACCAATAAAAGTTGTGTCTGCAAGATAGCGCATCATGTTTTGTTCCCAGAATACGCTGAAATCATAGGTAGCTGAAATATCTGCATAGAATCTGCGGCAGTTAAAGTAAGATCCCCATCCAAGACCCAAAGAGAGGTCCAAGTTAGGACGAAGCCCATTCAGATCATGCATCTTTGTGCTCTGTGGGAATATGGAACCGACAGTTAAATCGGGGCTCTGCACATTCCGTCTTACATCATAACCAGTAAAGAGGATACTTGCTGCTGCATTACCGATAAATCGGGCGCCGTACCCAAGATGCCAGTTTCCGTTTACCCCGATCCGTGGGCCTACTCCAGACGATCTGGAGCTGTAATCTGCATCTCTAGATGGGCCTGAAACTGGACTGAAGCTGCCATCTGAGAGAGTGCTGGCTGTTAAATCAAGATGCTGACGAATCCAAGCTCCGCGGAGTCCAAAAAATGGTTCAACCAGAAACTGAGTTCCTGAATAGAAGGGACGAGAAACTTGCGCATCTACGATGTCGATTTTATACTTCCATCTAGATGATATACTTGTGGAAAGGAAGTTTTCAAAGTCTCTGCCAAACCAGCTTGATGGGAACCAAATGCCCTCTTGTGGTAAAGCGATCCCATTGATAGTTGCAACGCCAGGAGCGGGTGCAATGCCCGAAGTCTGGGTACTTCCATGGAGCCAAGTATATTCAGCATAGAGAACCCAATTATCCATCGGAGACATCCAGCCAAGTCCTAATTGGAATCCCGGTTTGTAATCAAATCCTTGCACCAAAACTTCGGCGCCAACAGCTGAAGGTGCCGAACTGGTCACAACTCCAGCGACGATGTTAGCTTGGCCAGGGGATGCTAAGTCCATTCCGCCTTGCATTGCTTCCCAATAGATGAAGTTAGCTGTAAGGAACACGTCCCAACCGCAATCTGTATCAATTGCAGCCCACTCGCTGTAAGCGGCTGGTGTGCAGCAAGGATCTGTTGGGAGTCCGCGCTCAAAGCATACTGGAGGGCATGGCTTGCATGGTTTTGGGGGGCAAGGTTTTGGCTCGCATGGTTTTGGAGCGCACACTGGCTTGCATGGCTTTGGAGGACATGGTTTTGGGCATGGTTTCGGTTTTGGGCAGCATTCAGCTTTAGGTTGCGGGCAATCGGTCGGCGGACCGCGGCGCTCGCGCGCATCTGCGCCGTTAATGAGTAGTAGTGTTGCTGCTGCAAGAATCAGGTGTTTCATAGTTCTCCCATATAGTGGTTTCTACTTTTTTCAATACAAGAGTATGATGAATTTTAAAAGAAAAAAAAGCTATAGCATTTTCTGGAACTGTTCTTCGGACAAGATTTTCACCCCCAGCTCCTTGGCCTTATCATATTTAGAGCCAGGATCTTCACCCACTAAAACGTAGTCCGTTTTCTTGCTGACTGTGCCCGCAACTTTTCCTCCTCTTTCTTTAATGAGAGCCGCCGCTTCATCGCGAGAATAATTCGCTAAAGCGCCGGTTAGGACAAAGGTTTTGCCAGAAAACTCATGGCCGCTCATTTTCATCTTCATTTTCTGAGGATGGACTCCATGGGCCAGCAAAAGGCGGATCTCTTCTCTGTTCTCTTTCTCTTTGAAAAAGTCAGCGATCACTTTCGCTGTCTTCTCTCCGATCCCGCCGATAGCCACTAATGCTTCTTCGCTCATCTCCATGAGGGTTTCCAGATCGCCCGCCTCTTCAGCGAGAAGTTCGGCCGTCTCGGTACCTACCGACTTGATCCCGAGGCCCATGATGAATCTCGAAAGAGGGCATTTGCGCGAAGCATCGATACTGCCCAGCAAATTGCGGATCGACTTCTCCTTAAACCCCTCCAATTCAGCAAGAGCGTTCTCATCGAGGAGGTAAATATCGGAAATCCGTCTCACCAATCCCTTTTCAACAAGCTGTTCGACCACCCTTTCACCCATGTGTTCGATGTCCATGGCGTGCTTGGAGGCAAAATAGATAATGCTCCTCACTTTTTGGCCGCCGCATTTCGGATTGGGGCAGCGGACAGCTACTTCCCCTTCCAAATGGACGACTGCCGTATCGCAAATCGGACAGTGTTTCGGCATGTGCCAAGGCTTGCTCCCATCGGGTCTCATTTTGAAATCGACTTTCACAACCTGAGGAATCACATCGCCAGCTTTTTCGATCACGACCGTATCGCCGACGCGGATATCCTTTCTCGCCACTTCTTCTCTATTGTGGAGCGTCGCTCTAGAAATCGTACTGCCGGCAAGGAAAACAGGCTCTAATTCAGCCACCGGAGTCAATACGCCAGTGCGCCCCACCTGCACAGTGATCTCATTCACCCGGGTGAGCGCCTGTTCGGGAGCAAACTTATACGCCACCGCATACCTTGGCGCTTTGCCAGTCACTCCCAAAAGATCGTGGTATTTCAGTTCGTTTACTTTGACAACGATCCCATCGATCTCGAAAGGGAGATGCTCCCTCTCCTTCAAAATCTTGGCAGCAAATTTCATGATCTCGTCTAAATCGCTGCAAAGAGCCACATGCTCAGACTTACCGGTTGGCAATCCGACTTTCTTCAAATACTTGTGCACTTCGAATTGGGAATCAACGGGCCACTGCCCCTCGCCAATCCCGTAAGCGACCAAATTCAATTTCCGCCTAGCGACCTCTTTCGGATCGAGCAACTTCAATGATCCTGCAGCGGCATTCCGAGGATTGGCAAACGGCTCCAACCCCTCTTCTTCTCTCGCGGCATTGATCGCATGGAATGTCGCCAGGCTCATATAGACCTCGCCGCGCACTTCCATCACATCGGGGAAATGGGTCCCTGTCAGCTTTAAAGGGACCGATTTAATCGTCTTGATGTTCGCCGTTACATCATCGCCCAGCTTTCCATTTCCGCGCGTTAAAGCATGAACGAGATGCCCTTTCTCATATCGGAGTGAAATGGAGGTTCCGTCCATTTTCAGTTCGGAACAGAAATCGACCTCTTTTTTCTCCAGCAGCTTGTGGACTCTTTTGACAAAGTCATCCAGCTCCTCTTCCGAATAGGTGTTATTGAGAGACATCATTGGAGCCAGGTGAGCTCTCTGCTTAAACCCCTCGGTAGGCCCTTCGCTGATCCTTCCCGAAGGCGAGTTCGGCAAAACCTGATCCGGATGTTCTTTTTCATAAGCGATCAGAGCTTTCATCAAATGATCATAGTCGTAGTCGGAGATGGTCGGTTTCGCCTCGTCGTAATAGCGCTTATCGTGTTCGATGAGCTCTTCTACGAGCTGGATGTACTCTTGCTGGTTTTTGGGCTTATGCATGAAAGAAAGTGTATCCACCCGGCCCGCCTGTTTCAAGAAAAATATCGGGACACTCAAACAACTGACGCTCAATATTTAAAATATTTATTTAACAAATCAAAAACAATACTAACCAAAGATCGCATGTGCTATAATATAAGTACTATTAATTATTTTAACCTCGGAATAATATGAACTCAGTTTCTCCATCTAAGTCATTTAGCGACCAAGCCTATGAAAATTTGGGCTGGATTGCAGGTCTTGCAGTCAGCGCAGTCTCGACAACCGTTTCAACCTTTAAATCACTCTTAGGCGACGATACAGGCTCGCAGTTTGTAAAGGACATGGCAGCTGCAAGGGATGCAAGGGATGCGGTTAGACAGCGCGCATTTGATAAAATATGGGCCAACAGCCCGGAACAGGTCAGAATGCGGGAAAGAATGCATGATGCTTTGCAAACAGCCCTGGCAAAATCCAATCCGAACCCAGCTTGGATAACAGAGGCTTAACTTAAAGACTATGGAGTTCTCCCACAGTTTACTGATGCTGAGAAGATACAATATAGCCAGAGAGGCAATTACGTTACATGTTTTGAGAGTTCCTACAACGTCTTGTATAGAATGGATCCAGATACGGGCCATATTTACAATCGGACAACTGGCGAGCTTGCAGAACCTTTCAACGAGTAATAGACCGCCCCAACTGCAGCGGCCAGTCTCCAAAAGCGGATGATCTGGTCGCTAAAAATCGTGGCTTTAGCAGCCTTTGAGATTTCTTGTAATCCTTCCAATACTTTTTCTCTATCCGGAGAGTCTATCCAAGGCGCAATTTGCGCATAGGAAGCGGGATGGGTGGACGCTTCCATTTTCAGCCGTTCTAGCTTCACCTGAATCACATAGTGTTTCCGCATATCCTGAATGAGATCGTTTGCCAAATGCTCAATTTGACGGACAATTGGTATGTGCTGGCCTCCATATTGAATCGCATCGTGGATCCCTTTAGCTTGAAGCCCCAACCCCATGGATGTAAGGGAGTGTTTCCTTCTAGCAAGGCCCAAGATCATGCAGGCGAAGCCGACGTAAACTTGATTGGCTGGATTCAACACCCAATTTTTGGAGCGTTCGCCAAGGGCTGGCAAGGAGTGGTAGACGCGGAGGGCTGCATTGCGGCATTTCATCCAAAACGGCATTACTTGGGCGGCGTTGGTTTCGACTCTGCATTCTGAGCAACTGGTGCTCCATTTAAGAAAAGAGAGAAGACAATATCGATGAACGGGATGTTTTCTCCCATCGATATGCACATTGTTGGAATCATATGCGCCGTGAGCCACGGTCCCGCCAAACGCCTCTGGATCGCCCTGTATGCAGATAGGGCAATGCCAGTCCTGAAAATTTGCTTCGGTCTCCTTGGTTTTTGGATACCTGAAATAGGGCAAACTGATCGCGCTCATCAAAATCCTCTTAAGATAGCGAGGAGAAAGCTATATTCCTTCAGGGAAATATTTACAAGCAGGCAGAGATTTGCTACAGCCTCGCTCTTATTTTTTTCA
Organism: Chlamydiota bacterium; assembly: GCA_031423235.1. GTDB lineage: Bacteria > Chlamydiota > Chlamydiia > Chlamydiales > SM23-39 > REEB52. Next base: position 8,750 of record JANPFC010000098.1, read on the forward strand.
TCAGCGCAGAGGGAAAATAGAGATTAGAGAGGAAGAGAGAAAAAAAGGTCGCTTCGCGAAAAGACAGGGCCTTGCCCGGAGAAAGAGAGAAACAGCCTCCTCTCTTCCTCCGGGCAAGGCCCCGTCCGCGTTTCGCGGCAATTTAATTTTCTCTCTTCCTCTCTAGTCTCTGTTTTTTCCTCTGCGCTGATGAAAAAAATAAGAGCAAGGCTGTAGCAAATCTCTAAAACTCGACTTCGAAGATTTGCGTGGCAAGGGGAGCCAGCGCCATCATGAACCCTTCAGGTTCCGGATTAACAGGCCCATTATGCTGATTCGATCCGCCATACTGAGACGCATCCGTATTGAACACTTCCCTGATCCTCTTCACGGCTTTAAGCGGTATCCAATATTGAGCATGGTACTCAGGGGTGAAATTGTGGATGCAAACAAGCGATTTCTCCTTCCCCTTCCTCAAATAGGAAATGATGCTGTTTTGCGAATCTGAAAAATCGATCCACTCATATCCGTGCCACTCAAAGTCAGATTCCCAAAGCGGTGAATGCTGCAGATAAAAATGATTCAGATCGCGCACTAAATCAAAAAGGCCTTGATGGTGCGGATACTGGAGCAAATACCAATCGAGCGTGCTCTTGCAATACCATTCGTTCCACTGCCCTATCTCTCCGCCCATGAACAGGAGTTTCTTGCCCGGCTGGCACATCATATAGCTGTAGAGAAGGCGCACATTCGCAAATTTCTGCCAATCAGATCCAGGCATCTTATTGAGGAGGCTCCCCTTTCCATGCACCACTTCGTCATGGGATAGGACCAACATGAATTTTTCGGTAAAGGCATAGAGAAGGCTAAAGGTGAGATCATTTTGGTGGAATTTCCGATAGATCGGATCGCGGGCAAAATAGCGGAGCGTATCATTCATCCACCCCATATTCCACTTCAGTTCGAATCCGAGTCCGCTGTCGTGGGTGACTCCGCTGAATGAAGAGGACTCTTCCGCAATCATCAATCTGCCAGGAAACCTTTCTCGGACAATCGATGTGAGATGTTTGAGGAATTCGATCGCATCAATGTTGAAATTGCTCCCATCGGGATTCGGGATCCACTCCCCTTCTTTCCGGCCATAGTCGAGATAGAGCATTGAGGCTACAGCATCTACGCGGAGGCCGTCGATGTGCATTTTATCAAGCCAAAAAAGGGCGCTTGCTATGAGAAAGTTGGCCACCTCTTTGCGGCCATAATTGAAGATCGCCGTCTGCCAATGGGGATGGATCCCTTTGCGCGGATCATCGTGCTCGTAAAGAGCGGTTCCATCAAAGCGGTTAAGAGAATAATCGTCCGTTGGAAAATGGGCAGGAACCCAATCGAGTATGACCCCGATCCCCTCTTGGTGCATGTGATCGACGAAAAACTGGAAATCGGCAGGCGTCCCATAACGGCTTGTGACTGCAAAAAACCCGGTCACTTGGTAGCCCCACGACTCATCGAGAGGATGCTCCATGATCGGCATCAGCTCCACGTGGGTAAATCCCATCTCTTTGCAGTATTTGGCAAGATCGATAGCGATTTCTCTATAGCTTGGGAATTCCGTTCCATAAGACTTCCATGAACCAAGGTGGACTTCATAGATGTTGATGGGAGCGTTGAGCGTTTGCTTCTTCCAGTTAGAATCGCGCCATGGATATTTATTCACGTCATAGGCCACAGAAGCTGTCAATGGGCGGAGTTCAGCATAAGAGGCCATCGGATCGCTCTTGATCCGCAAATACCCTTCTTGGGTCTGTATCTCAAACTTGTATTTTTCCCCTTGGCCAATTCCCGGAATGAAAAGTTCCCAAATTCCAGAGGCCCCCATGCTGCGCATTGGGCAAGGCCGTCCATCCCAGTGATTGAAATCGGCAATCAGACTGACGCTGCGGGCATTCGGAGCCCATACGGCAAATTGCGTTCCTGTTTCTTTAATTTGCGCGCCAAGAACTGAATAGAGCGTGTAATGGCACCCTTTATTGAAGAGAAATGTATCCATCTCCCCGATAGTAGGCAATTGAGCATAGGGATCGTGGGCAAGGAGGCCGTTTTGATGATAAATCCGGTAATCACTTGGACCTATCTTGGCTTCAGGGGCGTACTCAAAGAGTCCAAGCTCGCTCACCCTCTCCGCTTCGACGATCTTACCCAAGACTTCCAAATAGATCTTTTCGCCGCCTGGACGCCAAAGCCTGATCACCTGCCCAGTTGGAGTGGTGTGGAGACCAAGGAAATGGTGGGGATCGTGGTGGCGCCTTTCGGCTAATAGTACAAGCTCAGGAGATTGGCTAGATTTCATAGACATCATTACCAGAAGGTATGAAATCTGACTATTTTAGGCCAGTACAATGCTTTCAGGGGGGGGCTGGTATCGATAACTAAAGAATATACCCCAACCGGCCGATGCGCCTGCAATGATCGCAATTTGGGTGGCCTTTGAGAACGTGGGCAAAAAATAAATGGGGACAAATGAGGTAGCAAAAACGGCTGCCACAGCCGCAGCGAATTTGACATGATGGCTTTGAGCACATTCTTTAAATAGTTCGTAATAGGTCTGTCTTACTGGCGTCACGAGCATAAATTTACTTTTGGAATCGATCCAGGTGATAGGTTTTACCAGCCTCTAAAAGAAGAGGCTCGCTGCTTTTCAGTTTTCGTTTTTTCCCAACGCGGAAAGATTTAATCTCATTCTGCAATTCAAATAGCACCTCTCCGGAGGTTGTTGCACGCAAAACGGCCCGTCTCAGGATCTTTTTCGACCACTCGAGGTCTATTTCGCCAATGCCGGGAGCCTGAAGCCCAAGAATTCTCCCTGAGTCAAATGGAATGGGGAGGTTCGGCAGGAATGCGAGGCGCCGCTCATTTTGCTTGAAGAACAGGGAGCGAACCATTTTTGCCCCTTCTTGGATGAGGAAAAATGGGTTTCCTTTTGCCGGCTCATCGGGCGTCAACCCCTGATGCTGATCGTCCATGAGGCGCGGGACGAGAATATTTCTAAATGCAGCTTTGAAAAATGCCTCTAAGGCAGCCGGCAGCTGTTTCCGATCTTCAGGAAGCTCTAAAAGGCGCGCTGTGCCAGTTAGGGGCTGATGGGGAATGAGCGGGATTTTTTGCCCAAGGCAAAACAGAATGGGTAAAATCTCTTTCAGATCACACCGTCTTTGGACTTGGTCCCAATCTTGCGACTTGTGGTTGCCGAGAGAGAGCCTTTCGAATAGGGGCTTTGAAACGAAAGGAACTTCAGCATCAATGTGAGCGCTCTTTAGCGGCCCTTTTTCCGATGTGATCTGAAATCCAGAGTCGCTCGCTTGGACTCGAAGGCGGAAATACCCCTCTTTCGCTTTGCCAAAGACGTAGATGCAGTTTTTCTCAAGATCTTGCTGCATGGTAAAATCAGTCACGGGGCCAGTCAGCGGCATCTTCCATTCGCGCCCAGAGATTCTAAGGAGCGTTGGAAACGCCTCAAGGACAAAGCATGTTCCTGGGATGACGCACGCAGCTCCCGGAATGAGGGAGAAGGGTCTGAGTCTTTCTGCAATTTTGATTTTCATAGTCCGATCAATCCATCTGGTTCGTTGCCGACAAGTTGTACTTCAATGAGGTCATTCGGTTTGTGCGTGCCGGCAGGCACCCAGACGCGAAGAAAATTTGCCGTATGGCCAGATAAAAAACCAGGCTTTGTTTCATTTTCCAAGAGGACCTTCATCATCCTCCCCACAAATCTCTGCCTTAACTCAAATCCCGTTTTTTCAGCCAGCCGGAGGAGTCTCTGCTTCCTTTCCCGAATCACATCTTGCGGAACTTTGTTCGGATAAAGCGCTGCGCGGGTCCTTTTTCGAGGGCTGTATGGGAACATGTGGACTTTTGCGAATTTGACCCGTTCGACAAGATCCATCGTCTCCTCAAAATCGGCATCGGTCTCTCCAGGAAAACCGACAATGATATCGGTCGTGACGGTGAAATCGGGCTCCCTCTCTACCATTTTCTCAACCGTATCGATAAAAATTTGACGCGTATATTTCCGGTTCATCCGCTTGAGGGTCACGTTGGAGCCGGCCTGAAGGACAATGTGCATGCTGGGGCATGTCGTTTTTCCATTCAGGACCGCATCAGCCAGATCATCGTCCACTTCATCGGGGTCGATGGAGGAGATCCGGAGCCTTTCCAAGCCCGGAATATTGTCGACTGCCCGCACGAGATCGGCCAATCTGCCGCCCCCGTCGAAATCGCCGACGTTGATCCCAGTGATAACCGCTTCTTTATACCCATTGGCGACGAGCCCCTCAACCTCTTTGACCACCTCGGTGATTTGGCGAGAGCGGGATCTTCCCCGGACGTATGGGATAATACAATAAGTGCAGTAAGAGTTGCACCCATCCTGCACCTTGACGAAAGCTCGGGTGTGGGCATCGAAGGCCTGTATATTAAATTCGGGAAGGTTCTCCTCTTCAGGAAAAATTTGATCGACGAGCTTCTCTTTTTGGGCATTCGGGACGATCTGGATCCGGCTATCCATTTGGATGAGGACTTCGGGAGCGCTTTCGGCCATGCAGCCGGTGACAGCCACCTTGGCGTTTGGGTGATCGCGCAAAAGGGAGCGGATCTGGTGCCTCGAGGAGCTATCGGCCCCCTCGGTCACAGTGCAGGTATTGACGATGCAGAGATCGGCCTCCTCCCCCTCGCCCGCTGGTGCATAGCCCATCTGCCTAAGCTGATCCGTATACCCCTGAGACTCGTATTGGTTGGTCCGACAGCCGAGAGTTACAACTTTGAACTTTTTCATGCCAAAACATTATGCCAGGCTCCTGAACCTATCTCAATCAAAAGTTTCGGTCGATTTTCTGGTTCTTTTGAGCCGATTTTCGTTTCAAATTCCAGGGGTAATATCGGCACAGTATATTGCCCCTGGCATTTGAAACGAAAATCGGCCAAAATAATCCAGAAAATCGACGAAAAATTTGATTGAGTTAGGTTCTTCCCAAAAATCCAAGTGGTAGGATACAATCGGAAACTTTTAACCAATTCGAGATAAATTTATGAACGTTGCACCAGATGCAGGATTTTTTACGATTGCGGCAGCAATCTTTTTCGTTTTAAACGCTACCGGCCAGATCCCCCTGTTCTTGGCAATGCTCGCCCGCTTTGACCAAAAGCGGCAGCTCAAAATCATTACAAGGGAACTTGTCGTTGCCCTCGCGATCCTCCTCCTCTTCACCTTCTTCGGTGACGCGGTACTCCGGATCCTTGGAATTAGCCGGCCCATCATTGCGATCGCAGGGGGCGTTTTGCTCTTCTTGATCTCCCTCACCATGATCTTCCCAAAGACTGTGGCTGAAGACCCAACAAAAGCGGTCACCCACGAACCGATGATCATTCCACTTGCGATCCCAGTCATCACCGGTCCTGGCGCGATCACCACAGTTATGCTTTACGCCCACGAAACAGGCAGCGCAGCCCTCGTAGCGGGCGCAGCATTTGCCGCCTGGGTCCCCTCCCTCATCATTCTCCTCCTCGGCTCCTACATCAAACAAATTCTTGGTGAAAAGGGTCTCGTAGCGGTAGAAAGACTGGGCGGAATGCTTGTCTGCCTTATCGGTATCCAGATGTTTACGAGCGGAACTCTCAATCTCGTAAAAGATTATTTCAGCATCGGGATGTAATATTTTTGCCGTCTCCTTTGCAAAAGGGGACGGCCTTCTTGAAAAATTTTCAATTGACTCGAATCTGCCCCTCTTGCAAAAGAGGTCTAATGGAAAAGTCAATCAGCATCATCGGAAAACGTTGCCCCGAATTTGTTGCCGATGCGATCATAAACGGCCGAATCGAACACATCAACTCCCTCGATTTCTACGGGAAATATCTCTTACTCTTCTTCTATCAGTCAGATTTCAGCTTAGTATGCCCAACAGAAATGGTTGCGTTACAGGAAGAAATCAATGAATTCAAAAAAAGAAACGTCGAAGTTGTCTCTGTTTCCGTAGACTCGCTCCAATCCCATCTAGCCTGGCTCCGTGTGCCGAAAGATCAGGGGGGAATCGAAGGGATTGCCTATCCGATGATTTCAGATATCCACAAAGAACTCTCAAGGGCTTTCTGTGTCTTGGATGAGAAAAAAGGGTGCTCGCTTAGGGGCTCATTTCTTGTCGATAACGAGGGGATCGTCCAGTATGCCGCCATCCACAATTTCTCTATCGGACGGAACATCAAAGAATTGATCCGAGTAGTCGATGCCATTCAATTTACCCAAAAACATGGCGAACTTTGCCCAGTCGACTGGAAACCGGGCGAAAAAGCGATTGATCTATGGACTTAACTGAAATCTATTTTCGAAAGAAAAGAAAACAGCTCGAACGGATCACGGACCATACAGTTCTTTATTTCGCCCTACTCATTTCGATCTCCTTAACCATAGTCGTGTTCTTATTTGCAGCATATAAAGGGAAAATTCTCGATCCAGAAATGCCCATTACGCCTATCTCTGAGGCAAGATATTCCGCTTTATCGGATGTCAAGGTCGAAACGGGTCTTCTCGTACACGATTTTTCTGAATTCGATATGCTTAAGAATAACTTCGTCGCGCAAGCAACTCTCTGGTTTTACTTCAATCCGGCAAATGTAGACAAATCCCTTATTGATAAATTCAGTTTTGAGAAGGGAGCCGTCCTATCCAAAACAGAACCGCGAGAAATTAAATATGGAGATAAACTCTTAGTCCTCTACGATATTGAGCTGCAGTGCCAGGGCTTCTTCGACTATAGCCACTTTCCCTTGGATCAGCACCGGCTGGACATCATCTTGATCAACCCAATTGCCGACCCAGATAAAATCCTCTATGTAACAAATCCTGAATCGATTGAGCTTGCCAAAGACGCCTACACAGAAGGCTGGAAGCCTATTGGCAAATCGACAAAGTACGGATATATTCAAGAAACCTTCTCCCCCTCGAAAGAACCCATGTCCGTATCTTATGAAAGGACGATTTTTTCCTTTGCTTTCGAACACAGTTCGCTAAAGGAGGGAATCATCATCTTTATGCCCCTGATCCTGATGTTTATGATCGGACTCCTCTCGCTACTCCTCGACCTGGTATTCGAATCAAGAGAGATTATTGAGCTCGCCGTAGGAAGTACGCTCGCGCTTGTGTTCTTCTCTAACTATATTCGCACCTTCACACCACTGACAGGAGCATTCAGCCTGGTAGACGCCTTCTACGTCCTCCTCATGGCATTCATGAGCGGAATCTTCTTAATTCAGGTATTTGCTCTCCAGTACTACCGAAAAAAGCAGAAGACCACTCAATTGAAAGAGGTTCTCGAGTATACGCTCTCTTACATCACCATATTTAGGAGCCTATTTTTCCTCGTCATCTTACTCGCATTCAACTTCATCTTCTTTTACATATTAATTTTGAGATAAAACATGATTATCGTCGGAAACGAGTGTCCCCCATTTACAGCTCAAGGGTTGTTAAACAAACAACTAACAACTATCACCCAAAATGATCTGAAAGGGCGATTCACTTTGCTATTTTTCTATCCCTTAGACTTTAGCGCGGTTTGCCCTACTGAATTGCGGGCGCTGCAACACATAATCGATGAATTTTCAAGACGGAAGGTCGATGTCATAGCGGTATCTTGCGATTCGATCTACATCCACGCCGCTTTCGCTAAGACCCTTCAAACTCAAGAGAAAGAAGTTGGCTTTACGATGATTTCAGACCAATCGCAAGAATTATCCAAACTATTCGGCGTATTCGATCAGATAAACGGAGTCTCGCTCCGCGGCACATTTATCATAGATGAAAATCTGATCATTCAATACGGCCAGGCGAATAATCTAGCCTTTGGGAGAAGCATGGAGGAGATCGTGCGCGTCATCGATGCGATACAGTTTGCAGCCACGCACGACTCCCTATGCCCAGTCAACTGGAAACCTGGCGTAGCCGGAATCAAAAAACTGCCTTAGGGTTGAAATTCAATTAGATTCTCTTGAATAAATTCATATTTAGGGATAACTTTCCACCTCCTAAAAATTTGGGGCAGGTATGGAACGATTCGCGCTACTCTACTTCTTGATACTGATTAACCTTGTCTTTTCTGATGGTTTCTCCTCCATAAACACATCCTGCCACGTAAGAAATGCTGTCCATGCATTAACGGGCCAGTTTTTTCTTCATCAAGTGGATGCCGTCTCCCCAGGTTTTGAGCCGATTCCGATTGAAAGGACTTACCATTCCGACGACGAGCTTTCTTGGGAAGGAGGATGGGCGATTTTTCCTCATGACCATTTTTTCCTGCTTGAGGGGGCGGCTACAATACAAGAACCGAATGGGCAGACCATTCGCTACATCCAAAAGGATTTTTCTGATAAGTCAAAAACAAAAACGTTTATTCCCTTTTTGGGAACTTCTTATGATCCGCGGTTTCAGAAGGAAATGTCTGGGAGAAGCGATCCAAGGAATAATGTTCTCACCATCAACTTTCGTACCGATCATGATTCTACGGCAACCCTAGCGCTTGGAAATGGGGGCCGAAGAATTTATATAAAAAAGCCCGAAGAAGTTATTTTCCTTCTAGCAGAGGAGATCAAACCGAATGGGAACAAACTCGTATATGAGCACCATAAGGATGAACGCCTTAAGTCCGTTATTTCTTACAACGGGTCTAAAACGAAGGAATATTCGAAAATCACTTTTACCTATGAAGAGCCAAAAAGAAAGAGGAAGAACCGCAATTTCACGATTGAAACCTTCGACGGAAGACATATCCATTATAAATTTATGCGTCCTGGTCGCGATTTCCCTTGGATTCATGACTATTTTTACCTGCAGGGAGTCTTTGGGATCGGCGTTGTTCCTTGGAGCTACGAATATGATCTAGGCTACGACAGAGGAAGAGATGATAAACCCTTTGATCAGGCCAGGGGAGCCCTCATCAGCGAGGTCAAATCGGATGGCGAGTCGATTTTGAAGCTGGCCTACTATAAGCCAAGGGAAAATTGGCCAGCCCATCTCCCCATGATCAAGATTCAAAAGGCCTCCGCGCTTCCTTGCGATTTAGTCAAAGATCTCCTAGAACCTACTGGAAGTGAATATAAATCCACCCATTCGTTTAGTTATTCCCAGCAGAAAAAAATGGGGCCGGGAATAACTAGCGCTAAAGATGCTCTCGGCAATGAAACTGAATATACATTCGGGGATTTCTTTAGAGTCACTGGGATCAAGTTCTATTCTCCTGGCAGGAAGCTGATACGGGAAGAGCAGTTTTTTTGGACTAAGAAGGATCTGACTTTGCATGCGGTATTGGATCCTAGCGGAAAAGGGAGCTTTGCTCAAAAGTACGATTACGATTCCTGCGGGAATGTCACTCGTCTCACTCTATATGGGAACCTCACCGGCAAGTGTACCGCTGTTCTAGATCCAAACAATCTCAATAATGGGATCGAATCTTACACAACTACCTACGACTACTCAAAGGATGGCTTCAACCTCCTAGTTAAGAAAGTAGAAGACGAAGGGCTGACGACTTTTTTTGAATATGTAGATGGGACAGATCTTCTAAAGGCTAAGTATATTTGCAAAAACAACGAAGTTCTCCTCCGATACTTTTTTACCTATGACGATGGATTCCTTAAGGAAATAGTCGTTGATGATGGAACGACGAAGAATCCAAATGACAAATCATTCCGAACCCTTCGGAAAATCACCCGGATGACACCCAATAGCTCTAACTACCCTGAAAAAATCGAAGAGTATGGTGTCGATCTCGTATCGGGCCTTGAAATTCTGATCCAATCGAAGAAGCTGGAATATCACCTTCACCCTAAACAGCATCTTGTAAAATCTGAGACGGTTTTAGATTCTGATGCGAAAGAAAGATATTCAATTCTAAAGGCCTATGATGCAGCAGACCATCTGATTACTGAGACCATCAACCCTCTTGGAGCCGTTACCACCTACAAGTATAACGACCGCCGCCAGCTCATTGAACTGCAAAAGCCTGAAGGTCCGAAAGAGACCTTCCAATACTATCCCACAGGCACCTTAAAGAGTCATTCCCAAGATGGCCAGGAAACTTACCTTGTTTACGACGCCCTGCATCACAAAGCAACTGAGATAGATCCATATGGAGCCAAAACCACCTTTTCATCTGACCGTTTTGGCAATCCCGTTCAAATCGCTCTTGAAAAGAGCCTGCAAAAACACGAGTACGATTTTTGGGGTCGATTAATCAAACTGACCGATCCAAAAGAATATGACACGATTACAACCTATAACGGTAGAGGACAGCCCATAGAGATCAAGCACCCCGCGGGCAGGGAGACTTTTGTTTATAGTCGGAAAGGGCTCCTAAAAGAACATGTCGATCTAGATGGGACCAAGGTAGTCTACGATGAATATTCCCCTTTCGATCAAGTGGAAAGAAAAAAAATCTATTCCTCTGATGGCAAATTTATAACTGAAGAACTGAAAACATATGGGGCTTTCCATTTAGTTAGCGAGACTGATCTTGAGGGCTATATCACCAAGTATGAGTACGATCATGCGGGAAGAAAAACCATTCAAGAGAGAGAAGGGCGAAGCATTGCCTATACTTATGATTTTCTGGGCGGCCTCCATACCACTACCCAATCTGATCTTAAAATCATCACAGAAAGGGATGAATGGGGCAGAGTTAAGAAGGAGGAAAAAAGAGATTTAAAGGGGCGCCTTTTAGGGGAAAGAAAGTGGACATACAATAAACGAGGGCTACCTGTTGATGAAATTCTATCCATTAACAGCCAAGAAGCCGTTTTTACTACGAAATACGATCCTTTTGGCAGGGTAATTGAGACGGTGGATCCCATGAATCACAAGACAACCGTCGTCTATTCAGTAAAACCCCATACGAAAACAACCACAGACCCGCTTGATCGGAAGAAGATCGAAACGTTTAACGCCAAAGGAAAGGTATCCAGTTTAGAAAGACAGGATGCTCTCGGCAACACGATTGCCTTTGAAAAATACGACTATGACCTGTCTGGAAATCTCGAAATGCAGGCCAGCTCGATCTATTTCGAAGGGGAAATTCTGAAAACGGTGACAACTAAGTGGGAATATGGCCCTGGGAATCGCCTCAAAATGCTAACGGAAGCCTACGGCACCCCGCTCGCTCGAGCTGCCTCCTACGAGTATACAGATAAAGGGCTGTTAAAAAAAGTGATCAAACCTGATTCGAAAGAGCTCTACTATACATATGATTCGCTCGGGTTTCAAAAGACTCTTAAAAGTTCCGATGGCCGAATCGATTACTTTTACGAGTATGATTTTTTGGGTCATCTCATATCTGTCGACGATCTCAATACAGGACTCAAAACAATCCGGGAGATAAATGCTTTCGGAGATGTAGCGGTAGAGTCATTAGCAAATGGCTATACCCTAAAAACCTGCTATGATCCTATGGACCGTTGGAGAATCACAACTCTTCCCGACGGCTCTTCAATTGAAAAGGAATATCGAGGAGGCCAACTTGAGAAAATTAACAGAAAGGATCCAGCGGGAAATATCCTCTATACGCATTCATTTTCAGAATACGATCTTTCGGGGAACCTCCTAAGAGAAACTCTCCCTTTGAATCTGGGGGAGATCTCCTATGACATCGACGAGGTAGGCCGTTATAAAGGGGTTCGAGGTCCTGGCTACACTCAATCGATCGAGGAGTTTGATGGCGTGGGGAAAATCAAGAAAATGACCACTCAGGGAGCCCAAACTATCTTTAAGTACGACGACTTAGGACAGATCATTGCCGAAAACAATGAGACGTTTGGATGCGATTCTCATTACAATCGGCGAAGTCATAATGACACTCATCAAACTATCGACGACCTCAATCAGCTTATCAGCAGAGAAGGGTTTGCGTATACTTACGATCTTTGTGGAAATATGGAGACTAAAACCACAGCATCAGAAGTCTTCCTCTTTTCCTACGATCCCCTTGATCGTCTAATATCCGTTAACAAGACAGATGGCTCTGAGTATATTTATACTTACGATCCCCTCCATCGCCGCCTCTCAAAAACTGGAAGCGGCAAGACAACCCGATATCTATATGATGGCCAAAATGAGATAGGGATTGAGTCCAACGGCCATTTTTCATTACGAATCTTGGGAGACACCCCTTATGCGGAGATAGGCTCTAGCATAGCCCTGGAGATCGATGGAAAGGTCTATATTCCCCTTCATGACCTGCAAGGCAGCATAACCGCACTTTTAGATCCAGAATCTCACTCCTTGAAGGAAGAACATGCTTATACAGCCTTCGGCATAGAGACTTCCCCTTCCGAAATCAATCCTTGGGGATATCTATCGAAAGGCAAAGATCCTGAGACAGGCCTTGTGTTCTTCGGCAGGCGTTACTATGACCCTGCTATCGGAAGGTGGATAACGACCGATCCGAAAGGATATACAGATTCGATGAATCTGTATGCCTTCGCTTTGAATGATCCGTTCCTTCTTGTAGATCCGTACGGGCTGGAAAATACCTTTTCAGAAACCTCCATGAATACACTGTCATCGATTAGCAGTTCATATAGCTTGAACCAGCCATATGGATCCATGCCTACCACTGGCAGTCTTTTCTACGGTGGATTTATGAACTATAGGTCCTTTTGGGATTGCGACTGGAGCTACAATTCCCAATTCACAGTATTGCCAATGGCTCAGCAGTGTGGATTAGTCGAATCCTCATTCCTTAACGCCGAGAATATTGTGTGCTCAGCAATGTCGTGCCTAGCCAAGCTTGGCGGCATGACGGTTTCTACAAAATTTGCATTTACTGAAAAAAGCGCGTTATCACAAATAGTAAAACAAACAACCAAGGCTAAAACAGCTATAGCTCCTGCCAAATGGAGCACAGGTCAGACTGTACTCGGGCATTATCCTGGATATGTTCATATGTCAGAACGGGTTGGAGCACGAAGATTTGAAGTGCCTTCCAAAATTTGGAAGCAATTAAGCCCAAAAGAACGAATGCTTGCAAATCAGAAATTTCTTGACCGAACCATATTACGTGGTGATAACATTTTACTATCAACCCCTTTAAATGAAATTAAACGCGGCAGTTCATTTGAATGGGAACTCCAGTATCTATTGGAAAAAGGTTATTCTCTAACTCAAGATGGAACCAAATTACTGGCTCCTTAAGAAATAGGTAAGAAATGAATCTCGAACTTCCTCCAATATTAACTTCTCTCTTGTCCTTTCTAAAAAAAGAAGATCAGCTTGTACTTATAAGCCAGGAAATTTCTCAATCTTTTGATGATTCAGTTACAATATTTAGTGCGAATAGTTTTCACTTAAGATTAGTCCATGATCGGAGCATTTGGTCTATTGAAATCAGTTCAAAAGACAAACCTGCTGAATGGTATGAAATGGATCTGATAATAGAATATATTACAAAAAAAAAGGAACTACTACCCCTTGATGAGCAGGTCGCGTATTTTCGAGAAAATCTTAAAAAAATATTAAATATTTTTGATGGACAAAATGGTCTGGAATTAAGAAATTATATGAGAGCTCTTAGGGATGAACGAGCCAAACGACGGTTTTCAAAATGGCTTAAATAATCGAGCCGTAACGCGAATCTATGAGGGTGTAGTAGGACCTCAACAAGGGCTCTTGGGAGGAGGTAATCAAGTTTTTCTAAAAAATATAGAGCAATCATGGGTAATAAAATGACCAATTCAGAATGGAAAAAAATAGATGAATTTCAAAGTTTTGAAGAATATGAACAGTTTAAAAAGTGGATAATGGGACAAGTTTCTTTGAACAAGGCATATAAGGAAGAAGTTCAGGAGCGATATTCTGGTGCAATGATGCGCGAAGAATTATGGTTTAAGCACCCTGCATCGGGTGCTATCTGGAGGTTGGTAGAACCTGATCCACCATTTTATGGAGTTTTTGAGCCAGTGACCTTGTTCCGGCATTAGGGCTAGTATCAGGATCAGAACACCTGCAAAGTCTTGTGGGGCTAATAGCAAAACCAACGATGGTAACGATAGGAAAAGGGGTTGAAATTCCCTAAAAATCTTATCGTTAAATCGTTATATCGTTACCATCGTTTTCCTTTTTGTTGCCGGCAAAGAACTTTGCCAGGGGTAGCGCATCAAATAGATAATCTTTCTGCCCCTGAATCCCCCTATTGACTGCTTAGTAGACTTTTTACGATCATATACCCCATTTACCACGAGGTGTTATGATTCAAGCAGCAAATATTCTAACGTATTTAGAAATGATTCCAGACCCCAGAACATTCCGTCAAAAGCATCGACTT